>JAYVPZ010000279.1:0-1675 GCA_043757105.1 Aestuariivirga sp.
GTGACCAAACCCTTCATCGCCCTTGATTGGGGCACCACATCATTCCGCGCCTATCATGTGGACGCACATAGCAAGGTGATCAACCAGTTCGCCGATGCCGAAGGCATTCTTTCGGTGAAGGATGGCGCGTTTGAAGCCGTCCTCGAAAGCCATATTGGCAGCTGGGATAAATCCCTCCCCGTCATTGCATCAGGCATGATCACCTCAAGACAAGGCTGGATCGAACGACCCTATGTTGATTGTCCTGCAAGCGCTGCAGATTTGGCAAAGGCCATTCACGAGCATAAAACCAATTCAGGCCGCACCATTCATTTCATAACGGGCCTGCATTTGAAAAGCGCAACCATCGGCCATGACGTGATGCGCAGTGAAGAGGTGCAGGTGTTCGGAAGTTTGGATTCAGGCGCACATCATTTTGTGACACCCGGCACGCACAGCAAATGGATTGATGTGACGGGAAATCGCATTACCAATTTCGCCACATACATTACGGGTGAAACATTTTCATTAATGCGCAACCATTCCATTTTGGGCCGCTTGATGAAAGATGACGCTGATGATGCGAAGGCTTTTAGTCGAGGTGTTGAAAAAGCTTTCGTTGATCCAGCAGGCCTATTGCATTCGCTGTTCTCAGTCCGCAGCCTTGCACTTTTTGATGCTTTAAAACCCGAACAGCTTTCATCTTACTTATCGGGCATTATCATCGGCACTGAAGTCGCCCACGCTACACTCAGCAATGATCGTTCGGCCAAATATGTCGTGCTGGCTTCACCCAATATTGGAATGCGCTATCTGCGGGCTATGAAAATTGCAGGGCTGGATGTGGATTATGGCGATCCACTTTCGATCGTCAAAGGCGAAGCGCTCATTGCCAAACAAGCGGGGATTATTTGATGACACTTGAAGATGCACTAGAAGCTTGCGGCATTGTTGCAATTTTGCGCGGCATAACGCCAGACGAAGTGGTCGCCGTTAGCCAAACACTCTATGATGCGGGCATTCGCGTGGTCGAAGTGCCGCTCAACTCGCCAGAACCATTCGTCTCAATCGAAAGGTTGTCGAAAGCTTTCGCGGATAAATTGGTCGTGGGTGCTGGTACTGTGCTTTCCGTGCAAGATGTGAATCTGTTGCAAGCTCATGGCGGCCAGATTTCGGTTTCACCAGATTGCAATGAAGCCGTCATCGCGCGGGCCAAAGATTTGGGGATTGAACCTCTGCCCGGTGTGTTTACGCCAACTGAGGCTTTTGCCGCCATTCGCGCTGGCGCCAAACATTTAAAACTCTTCCCCGCTGAAGTGGCAAGCCCAGCCACAATCAAAGCTTGGAAAGCCGTTTTACCAAAGCACGTGAAAATTTATGCCGTTGGTGGTGTCACCCCAGAAAACATGGGTGATTGGTTGGCCGCTGGAGCATCTGGTTTTGGCATAGGTTCCAGCCTCTACAAGCAGGGCATGAGCATGGCCAAAATCAGTGAATCAGCCCATAGTCTGGTTTCAGCTTGGAAACGCGCAATTTCGAAATGATTATTTTTAACGACCTCTTTCCCTCGTCATTCCCGTTCCCCACTTTCCGTCATCCCGACGAAAGTCGGGATCCAGACTGTCCACATGTGAAACTGTTGAATGTCTGGATTCCGGCTTTCGCCGGAATGACGGTTTTTAAGAGTGGATTGAAG
>JAYVPZ010000280.1:0-1674 GCA_043757105.1 Aestuariivirga sp.
TTGAACCATTCATTCTTTGTGGGCACCAAGCATGGTGGCGACATAATAAGGATAGGTGGGCAGATGTAGGTGCCAGACCAATTGTGCTTTCGCGTGAGGTTGACGAGACGCTCCATGCCTATGGAAGCATCAAAGGCGCGGCAACGGCTGGCATATTTTATATCATTCGTGCCAAGCATTATGATGACCAAATCAAGCGGCTGATGTGATTTCAGCGCGATGGGAAGGCCCACGGCCCCATTGCGATTTTCCTCTGTGGTCGGATCATCAAACACCGTAGTGCGCCCGTTCATGCCTTCTTCGATGACGCGGGCTTTGTTGTTGAGGCCAGACGCCAAAACGTTTGGCCAGCGATCATCGTGCGCCATGCGCATGCCAGTGGACGCGTTGTAACCCCAGGTGAGACTGTCGCCGAATGCGAGGATGGATTTCATATTATCCCACCACTTTTCGCGATGTTGGGCAAGGTTACGTCTATCTCTTTCACAAACTGGCCGACGATCATGCTGGCCAATTTACAAGTGGCTTTAAGTTGTCCAATATCGTGGGGGTTTGGTCCTGCGACATAGAACTCTTCGCCCTCTTCTGAAAAGATACGGTTTCGTTGCGAGCTGGCCAGATCGCCGTGGGTGTCTCCGTGAAAATCCTCTATAAATTTTTCCTCTCTGAGGTATTCATCGAGAGTTCTCTCATCGTCGAGAAAAATTTTGAACTTGTGCAAACACGCCATTTTTTCTGCGAGACTACTCGGTCGCTCTCCATAAAGCCATCCATCAGTCCATATCTTTATCCCTTTCAGTGGAAAAGATCTAATCCAAGCAATGGTCGTTGTCCTATCCAGCAAACTCCGAAGCAAAATTCTAGCAGAAGGAAAATATCCCATCTTTATCAACTCTCTTATAGAGAAAAGTACCGAAAAAGAAGTTGAAGCAATTTGCATCGTAACAAACTCTAAGCTGCCGGGCGTTTGGCTTTTAGACTCCATGGCCAAAACCTTTGCGACTGTGTCGGCATAGTTAGTTAACTCGTCAAGATCGAGATATTCTTTTTGACTTTGATATAAGTTAAGCATTCAACTGCCTTACACCAACATCAAACCCGGTTCTTCGAGATACATCTTAATCGCGCCCAAGAACTCCGCACCCAATGCGCCGTCTACTGCGCGGTGATCAGTTGAAAGGGTTACACTCATCAACTGCTCAATCACAATCGCATCACCGCGCACAACAGGGCGGCGTTCGCCGGCACCCACAGCTAGGATCGTTGCTTGGGGTGGATTGACGATGGCTTGGAAGTTTTTCACGCCCATCATACCCATATTGGATATGGACGTTGAACCACCCGTATATTCGTCTTGCTTCAACTTGCGGGATTTGGCACGCGCGGCATAGTCCTTCATCTCAATCGAAATTTGCGCCAAGCCCTTGGTTTCGGCTTTGCGCACAATCGGAGTGATCAATCCTCCGGGGATGGACACGGCCACGCCGACATCAGCGTGATGATGTTTCACCATGTTGTTTTCAGTCCAGCTTACATTCGCGTCAGGCACTTTCATCAGCGCCATGGCCATGGCTTTAATGACGAAATCATTGACCGAGATTTTCCAAATCGGCTTGCCGTCTTTATCTTTCGGTGCTTGCGCGTTCAGCCGCTCACGCAAAGCCAAAAGGTTCT
>JAYVPZ010000281.1:0-1672 GCA_043757105.1 Aestuariivirga sp.
TCGGAAAGCTGTGCTTCCAATTGCAGAATAAACTTTTCAACCACTTTGCGCACAACTGAACCCGGCAAATGTCCAAAGCTTACAACAGCATCCAAGCGATTGCGAAACTCAGGTGTGAACATCTTAGTGATTGCTTCAGTGTCGTCACCTTCGCGCACATTGCGGGTGAAACCAAAGGCCGCACGCGCCATGTCTTGAGCGCCCGCATTGGTCGTCATGATCAAGATCACATTGCGGAAATCCACTGACTTACCGTTGTTATCGGTCAGCTTGCCATGATCCATAACCTGCAACAAAATGTTGAACAGATCAGGATGAGCTTTTTCAATTTCATCCAGCAGCAAAACACAATACGGCGTTTGATCCACGGCATCAGTCAACAACCCGCCTTGGTCAAAACCAACATAGCCCGGAGGTGCGCCGATGAGCCGCGAAACCGAATGCCGCTCCATATATTCGCTCATATCAAAGCGCGTGAGCTTAACGCCCAGCACCTCAGCCAATCGCTTAGCCACTTCCGTCTTGCCCACACCCGTGGGGCCAGAGAACAAATAGCTGCCAATCGGCTTTTCTGGTTCGCGCAAGCCAGCCCGCGCCAATTTGATTGCAGCGGCCAATTGCTCAATTGCTTTGTCTTGGCCAAACACCATCCGCTTCAATTCGGACTCAAGATTCTTAAGCAGCGTTGTGTCATCACGCGAAACATTCTTGGCAGGAATCCGCGCCATTGTAGCGATGGTTTCTTCGATGTCAGAAACATCAATGATCTTCTTGCGCTTGTCCTCAGGCAGAAGCATTTGCGAAGCACCTGTCTCATCAATCACATCAATCGCCTTATCGGGCAGTTTGCGGTCAGCCATATAACGCGCCGAAAGCTGCACAGAACTTTCGATTGCCTCATCCGTGTAAGTAACTTTGTGGAACTCTTCGTAGTAAGGTTTCAGTCCCTTCATGATGGCAATTGCATCGGGAATCGAAGGTTCGTTTACATCAATTTTCTGGAAGCGACGAACTAAAGCCCTGTCCTTCTCAAAATGCTGACGATATTCTTTGTAAGTGGTTGATCCGATGCAACGAAGCTGACCACCCGCCAAAGCAGGCTTAAGCAAGTTAGAAGCATCCATCGAGCCGCCAGATGTGGCGCCTGCGCCGATAACGGTGTGGATTTCATCAATGAACAAGATTGAACCAGGCTTCTGTTCAATCTCTTTCATTACAGCTTTAAGTCGTTCTTCAAAATCGCCGCGGTAGCGCGTGCCAGCCAGCAGCGTGCCCATGTCCAGAGAATAAATCGTGCAATCCTTCAATACTGCTGGCACTTCGCCCTTGATAATTTTGCGTGCCAGGCCTTCAGCAATCGCCGTTTTGCCAACGCCCGGATCGCCAACGAATAACGGGTTGTTTTTGGTGCGACGGCAAAGAATTTGAATGGTGCGGTCAACTTCTTTGGCACGCCCAATCAAAGGATCAATCTTACCTTCGCCTGCTTTCTTGTTCAGATCGACACAGTAAGCCTCTAGGGCGCTTTCTGTCTTTTTCTTGCCGCCTGAATTTGGAGCACCCTGCTCATCGCCGCCAGCGTTTTCGCCGTCAGACTCAGCCCCACGCACAGCCCGCGTTTCCGAAAGACCCGTTTTCTTGGCAATGCCATGAGAAATATAATTCACCGCAT
>JAYVPZ010000282.1:0-6385 GCA_043757105.1 Aestuariivirga sp.
ATGGATGAGCCTGAACGCCAATTGGCGCGCATCACGGGTACCACCCAAAATGAGAATTTTCTTAGCTTGCATGTGCAATAATTTTTCCTTGACGGTCGATAACGGCGACGTCAGCGACCGAGCTTGATTCAAGAACGCGGCTTACATGATGAAGCGCTTCTTGCGCAATTTTTTCTGCAAGCGACGGGCCAACCATTTCGAGGACGTACTGAGCAGTGTTTGCGGCAAGCACGTCTGCCCGCATCGATTCAGGCACACGCTGCGCCAACCAAGTAAAATCAACTTGCGATCTTCCTGAATGTAAATCCATTGCGCCTTGCGCCAGCTTCACCATCTTGCCGAATCCGCCGCCGATGGTGACGCGCGGCACTGGATTAGCACGGATGTATTTGAGCAACCCCCCCGCAAAATCACCCATGTCTAACATCGCCTCTAAAGGTAAATTGAAATGCGCACGCACTGCATCTTCTGATGTTGAACCTGTGCATCCTGCAACATGTTGGAGGCCCATGGCGCGGGCCACATCAATGCCACGGTGGATGGAAGCGATCCATGCGGCGCATGAAAATGGATTTACGATTCCGGTCGTTCCTAAGATTGATAGACCTCCGATAATACCGAGGCGGGGGTTCCAGGTTTTTTCGGCAATTGCCGCGCCATCTGGAATGGAAATTTCGATTTCCACATCGCCGCCACCAAGTGCTGCAATCTCGGCCATCATCATTTGGCGCGGCACGGGGTTGATTGCGGGTTCGCCCACAGCAATCGGCAGGCCGGGCTTTGTCACCATGCCCACACCTTCGCCTGCTTTAAATGTAACGCCATTTCCGCGCTGCCTCACGGTGGCTATGATCGTCGCACCGTGGGTTACATCGGGGTCATCGCCAGCGTCTTTGATAATGCCAACACGCGCCCAGCCTTCGCCTTTTTCTTCGAGAGCCAATGGAAATGCAGGCGTCTCGCCCTTCGGCAAAGTGATGGAAACCGGATCAGGAAACTGACCCGTCAGCAATGCCGTGTATGCAGCTTTAACCGCCGCAGTCGCACATGCGCCGGTGGTCCAGCCGCGTGTTAATAGTGATTGAGGCTTTTCCAAACGCATGAGCCTATCTATAAGGGGCCATGATTAATAAGACCACCAAAACTGTCACAAGCTGGGAAGCCCATGCTGGCCAAGAAACTGGCTTTGCAAAACTGGACGCCGAACCTTTTCCGCATTTTGCTGAAGGCTGGGTCTGGCTGGTGGGCGCTGGGCCGGGCGCGCCGGGTTTGATGTCTCTGCTCTGTTATCACGCCATGCAAAACTGCGATATTGTGGTTTATGATGCTCTCGTAAACCCCGATATGTTGCGCTGGGTCAGGCCCGGGGCTGAATTGGAATATGCGGGCAAGCGCGGCGGCAAACCCTCGCCTGTGCAGGTTGATATTTCCGTTCGCTTGATTGAACTGGCCCAAGCAGGCAAGCGCGTGCTGCGGCTTAAAGGCGGAGACCCTTTTATGTTTGGTCGTGGCGGCGAAGAAAGCCAAAGCTTGGCCGAAGCGGGCATTCCGTTTCGCATTGTGCCGGGCATTTCATCGGGCATAGGCGGGCTGGCCTATGCGGGCATCCCGGTTACCCACCGCGACACCAATCATGCTGTGATCTTTTTGACCGGCCATGATGCGACTGGCAAAATGCCTGCTAATGTCAACTGGGAGGCAATCGCTACGGCCGCTCCGGTGATTGTAATGTATATGGGTATCAAGAACTTAGGTGAAATTGCTGAGACTTTGATGAAAGCGGGTCGCCCGGCCGATCATCCGGTGACGATGGTATCTAATGCTTCGATGCCGAATCAATCAGTGGCCAGCACGATTTTGAGCGAGGCGGGAGAGTTTGTGAGGATCAACAAGCCACCCACCCCCGCTATTGTGGTTATAGGCCACGCCTCAGACTGGCGTGAACTGCTGGACTGGTATTCGCCCGCCCTCAAGGATAATCCAATTGGCTAGAGGTTTGGCTGTTGCAGCACCTCATTCTGGCAGCGGCAAAACTCTCATTACACTTGGGATTATTCGCGCATTGCGAAATCGTGGTCTGAAAGTGGCTTCTGCCAAGGCTGGGCCAGATTATATTGATGGCCGCTTTCATGAGGCGGCAAGCGGAGCGCCTTGCATCAACCTCGATTATTGGGCGATGGGAGTTGACGCTTGCAAAGCGAGACTGGCTGAGATTGATGCCGAAATTGTTATTGTTGAAGGCGTTATGGGCCTGTTCGATGGGCCAGACGGCGCAAATGGTTCGACCGCTGACTTAGCCGAGGCTTTGGGATTGCCGATTGTTTTGGTGATTGATGCAGCAAAACAGGCGCAATCCGTGGCTGCTGTGGTGCATGGGTTTTCGACATTTAGATACAGCCTAAATATCGCAGGTGTGATCTTGAATCGTGTAGCCAGTGATCGCCACGCGAGGATGCTTTCATCCGCACTTGCTAATCTCCCCTCAACCGTCATTCCCGCGCAGGCGGGAATCCATCACAAAGCGACATCTTCACTTGTGATGGATTCCCGCCTGCGCGGGAATGACGAACAGAGCGAGGTGAATATTTTAGGTTTAATGCGGCAGAATGACTCATTAAACTGGCCATCTCGACACCTCGGATTGATCCAAGCACAAGAGAATCAACAGCTTGATGCGTTTATCGAATCAGCAGCCTCAGGAGTTTCCCGTGAAACATTTCTTGACAAGATCATCGAATCAGCAGGCGATATAGCGAATCATCCTCTGAAGAGGGCCGTTTCATTGCCACCACTGGCGCAAAATATCGCCATCGCGCGCGACCTAGCGTTTTCATTTGCCTACCCTCATGTGCTTGATGATTGGCGCAAACAGGGTGCGGAACTGTCGATCTTTTCGCCACTGAATAATGAAACACCCACGGGTGATGCGGTTTTTCTACCCGGCGGCTACCCCGAACTTCATGCGGGTAAACTGGCTTCAAATGCGAATTTCCTCAACGCCTTGCGGGAGCATAAAGGCCTGATTTACGGCGAGTGCGGCGGTTACATGGTTTTGGGGGAGGCCATTATAGATGCTGATGGCAAATCGCACGCCATGGCGGGGCTATTGCCTGTGACCACCAGTTTTGCCAAACGCAAACTCCAACTTGGTTACCGTCAATTGAAACCATTAAGCGCACCTTGGACATCAAACTTGCGTGGACATGAGTTTCACTATTCTACAATTGCATCTCAGGGCGCTGCCGATCCACTGTTTCACGCTTCCGATGCTGCGGGAAATGACTTAGGTGCTATTGGCCAGCGCGTGGGAAATGTGATGGGGTCTTATGCGCATATCATATCGGTCGCCCCAGAATGAGCGCTAAGGCCATCATGTTCCTTGGAACAGGTTCCGACGTCGGCAAATCGCTGATCGTAGCAGGATTGGCAAGGGCCTTTGCCAATCGTGGGCTTCGGGTTACGCCATTTAAGCCGCAAAACATGTCGAACAACGCGGCTGTCACTTCCGATGGTGGTGAAATTGGCCGTGCGCAGGCACTGCAGGCCCGCGCTGCGCGTATTCCGGCTACAGTTCATATGAACCCCGTTTTGCTCAAACCCGAAAGCGAGACTGGGGCGCAGGTGATTGTTCAGGGCAAGCGCAAGGCCACGCTAAAAGCCCGTGATTTTTTCCGCAAACGCGCCGCATATATGCCAGCAATCCTCGAAAGCTTTCACAAACTGGCGGAAAATCATGATTTAATCTTGGTTGAAGGCGCTGGCAGCCCGGCTGAGGTGAATTTGCGTGATGGCGACTTGGCTAATTTGGGTTTTGCAAATGCGGCCAAAGTTCCAGCTTTGTTGATTGGTGACATACATCGTGGCGGCGTAATCGCGTCAATTGTTGGAACCTTTGCAGTGTTGAGTGAGACAGACTGTAACTACATAAAAGGATTTATAATCAATAAGTTCCATGGTGATCCAGAACTGTTTTCTGAAGGCCAACTTTATCTTGAGAGAGAAACCAAAACGCCGTGTTTAGGGGTTATCCCGCATTTCAGTTCTGCCAACAAACTGCCCGCTGAAGATGCAGTGACTTTAGAACACATGATCGCAACCGATTCGAAAGGTTTGAAAATCTGCGTTTTGCGTTTGCCTCGTATTGCTAATTTTGACGATCTTGATCCGTTGCGATTGGAACCTGACGTGAATGTGCAGTTCATTTCCGCTGGTGAAGCCATTCCGGGCGATGCAAATCTGGTCATCATCCCTGGCAGTAAATCGACCATAGCTGATATGAAAGCTTTGAGGGATGCGGGCTGGGATATTGACCTCAAGGCGCATGCCCGGCGCGGCGGGCGTGTTTTGGGCTTATGTGGCGGCTATCAGATGTTAGGCAGATTGATCCATGACACGGAAGGGCTAGAAGGTCCACCAACCAGTGTCCAAGGCCTTGGATTGCTCAATGTTGAAACCACCCTGCTCCCCGATAAAACCACAACTGAGACCCAAGCCATACACGCCCTCAGCGGTCAACTGATTAACGCCTATGAAATTCATTTGGGCAAAACTACAGGGCCAGATTGCGAGCGTCTTTTTGCACAAACTGCCAACGGCCCAGAAGGCGCATCTAGCCCCGATGGGTTGGTGACTGGGACTTATCTTCATGGCTGTTTTGCTGCCGATGGATTTCGACATGCCTTCTTGAAATCACTTGGGGTGAATGCATCAAACTTCGCCTTCGACGCAACCATCGAACAGACCCTTGATGATCTTGCGGCCCACCTCGAAACTCATCTTGATCTCGATAAAATTCTCAGCTTTGCAGGAGACGTGCATTGAATCATTTCGCCCTTGTCGCATTGGCTCTCGTTTTGGAATATTTTGTGGGTTATCCTCAGGCCATATTCAAGATGATTGGGCATCCGGTTCAATGGATCGGCAAACTGATTGCTTACCTCGATGAAGGGCTGAACGATCCTGACCTCGAAGACCAAGACCAACGCAACCACGGCATCTTTGCTGTTCTCGCACTGTGTTTGGCCGTTGGCATTCCAGCTTACATCGCAGCAAAATTTCTAAGCTATGTTCAGTATGGTTGGATTATCAATGTTGCATTGGCCACCACCATGATTGCCCAAAAATCTTTGCGTGATCATGTGAGCGCAGTGGCCCGCACCCTGCCCCAGTCAATTATCGATGCTCGCAAACAAGTTGGCAAAATTGTGGGCCGAGATCCGAATGCTTTGGATGAAAGCGGTGTTGCCAAAGCGGCCCTCGAAAGCCTTGCCGAAAATACCGCTGACGGCGTCACCGCACCTATATTCTGGTATGCAATTGCGGGCCTTCCGGGCATCGTGATTTACAAAGCGATCAACACCGCTGATTCAATGATCGGCCATAAATCGGAAAAATATTTACATTTCGGTTGGGCAGCGGCGAAACTCGACGATCTGGTCAATCTGCCTGTTTCGCGGTTGACTGGGTTACTGTTCGCTGCGGCCGCGTGGTTCAAATCGAAAACGCGCGCACAGGCCGCGCTCAATGCAATGTGGCGTGACGCTTCTAAACACCAATCGCCAAATGCCGGCTGGCCCGAAGCGGCGATGGCCGGCGCACTGGATTTAAAGTTTGGCGGCCCGCGCGAATATGACGGGGACAAGGTGGAGCTTGCTTACATGGGTGATGGTCGATTGCAATTGATTGCCGCAGATATTGACAAAGGCTTAGAACTCTATGACCGAGCGCTTCTTATTCTATTGGCAGTGGCGGTGGTTTTGGCAATGATCCTTTGAGCACAAGCGGCAGTCCGGCGGCGATGAAAACCACATGATCAGCAACCGCGGCCACACTTTGATTTGCAATGCCTTGGATATCGCGAAATGCACGTCCCAGTTTATTGTCCGGCACAATTCCTAAACCAACTTCATTTGAAACAATCACAATGTTGGCTTTTGCTATTTTCAGATGTTCGATCAAATCAAAAACCATTTCTGAACAATCGGCTTCTGCTAACAATAAATTGGATAACCAAAGCGTCAGGCAATCCAACAAAACAAAATTTTCGGCGTCGTCAATTTCCGAAAGCTTTGTCACCAAATCAAGTGGCGCCTCGTGGGTGATCCACCCAAGACCACGTTGTTTTTGATGAGCGGCTATTCGCAATTTCATTTCGTCATCGAAAGCCTGCGCCGTGGCAACGTAATATTTTTTGCCGCTTGATAGTGATTCCGCAAAGCGGCTCTTGCCGCTGCGTGCGCCGCCAAGAACGAGAGTTACAGTCATTTCGCCACCGGCGGCATGCGCGCGATAAAATGTCCGCGCATGGCTTGCGGCCATTGTTTGAATGGCACCTCGCCAGTTTCAGTGTTGCCATGCGCATCAAACCATTGAAGGATCGCTTCGG
>JAYVPZ010000283.1:0-1659 GCA_043757105.1 Aestuariivirga sp.
TAACATCGCTTGTGTGTTACAGCATTTTTGAATCTTCGCTTTACGGCCTTTTTGCCTTCTTCGGTAACGCTTGGCTTAAATCACATTTTGGAATTGATATTGGCTGGCTCTGGTTGGCCTTTGCTGCTGTGATCGGTGCGGGTCTTTTGAGTTTCCGTGATGTAAAGTTATCTGCGGCTGTTCTGGGTGTGGCGCTTGTTGCTGAAGTTGCCATGTTGGTCATTTTCGCATTGGGAGTGGTCTTCGCAAAAACGGGGACAAATTTTTCAGCTGAATCACTGAACGTCTTTCATGTGACCATGCCTGTTGTTGCTCAAAAAATTGGAACTGCTGATATTCCCGCTGGTGCAGCAGCCGTTGGCATATTCATGGCCTTCTGGTCGTGGGTCGGTTTCGAGATGGCGCCAAACTATGCTGAAGAATCACGCGACCCTAAACACGTTGTTCCACGCTCACTTTATTATTCTGTGATCGGTCTTGGCGTATTTTACACGTTGATCAGCTTCTGTGTTGTCTCAGCCTATCCAACGGAAGGCGACATGTTGGCAAAGGCGTTTAGTGACTCAGGCAACTTCTTTCTTGATCCGCTGAACCAATTTGTCGGTGGCTGGGCCAAAGAATTAATGAGCGTACTGATCCTCACAAGTTCGTTTGCGTGCGGTATGGCGTTTCACAACACGGCTTCGCGTTACATGTATTCGCTGGGTCGGGAAGGCGTTTTGCCAGCAGCGCTCGGCAACACTCACGACACATACAAAAGCCCGCACGTTGCATCAATTGTGCAATCTGGATTTGCTGCTTTGTGGATTGTACTCTATGCATTCTTCTATGGCACGAACGATCCAAATGCCCAAGCCTATCTCGGCGTTTACACTCTATTTGCAGTGTTGGGCACAGGTTTGCTGTTGGTTTTGCAAGCTGTGGTTTCTATTGCCATCATTCGTTATTTCCAAAAAAATGGGGGCGGTAATGTGTTCTCAACACTGATTGCGCCTGCCTTTTCTTTCGTGGTGCAACTTGTGTTGGTTTGGATGCTGATCAGCAATCTTTCGACATTGGGTGGACAAAGTTGGTTGATCTGGACAGGCGCCGCAGTGATCCTGATTGGTCTCATCTGGGGCTTTGCATTGAAGTCAATGAACCCTACAGGATATAACAACATTGGCCGCATGGTGAATGAAGATTAATCAGCACACAGATTAATATGGGGGCAGTGGCAGCGCTGCCCCTTTTTAGTTTTGGGGAGTTTCATGACGACATCGCTAAAGGGCCGTTCGATTTTAATCACAGGCGGAAGCAAGGGCATTGGCAAAGGTATCGCCCGGGTGTTTGCGCAAGCCGGAGCCAAAGTGGCGATCATGGCCCGTCATTTGGAACCCGCGCAATTGGCCGCGCGTGACATTGGCCACGGTGCATGTGGCATTGCAGGCGATGTGACTTCGTTATCAAGTTTGGAAATGGTGATGGACACCGTCGTCAAACAAAATGGTGGGCTTGATGTTCTCTGCGCCAACGCAGGTATCTTTCCGGCTGCGCGTTTGGAGGAGATGAGCGAAGCGCAGTGGGACGAAGTGATGGACACAAATCTCAAAGGCACGTTTCTCACGCTGAAAGCCGCGATCCCCTATTTGAAAAAATCTGATCAGGGCAGGGTGATCA
>JAYVPZ010000284.1:0-1657 GCA_043757105.1 Aestuariivirga sp.
CTTGTTTTTGTAATAGACATCCAGGAACACCGCAAACATCAAGACCGCACCTTTAATCACAAATTGCCAATCAATGCCGATGCCCATAATGCTCATGCCATTGTTCATCACGCCGATGATAAAAGCGCCAATCACAGCACCGATGATTTTGCCAACACCACCCGTCACAGCTGCACCGCCAATGAAACAGGCGGCAATCACTTCAAGTTCAAAACCAGCACCAGCCTTTGGCGTGGCCACGTTTAAGCGCGCCGCAAAAATAAGCCCGCCCAAAGCAGCCAGCGCACCCATAATCGTGAATATCCAAAATGTAAGTCGCTCAGTGTTAACCCCCGAAAGCTTCGCCGCTTTTTCATTGCCGCCCATCGCATAGATACGGCGGCCAAATGTAGTGCGCGTGGTGATGAAAATAAATAGCGCAATCAACGCAAACATCACGATCAAAACATTCGGCAGGCCTTTATATTGCCCCATGATGAAACTGAAACCAATCAAGGCCACAGCAACCAAAATATTGCGACCATAAAATATCGACTCTGGTTCTTCCGCCAAACCATGTTGCAGTTGGCTGCGGCGCTCCTTGAAATTGAAATAAATCAATACGGCAGTAATCAAAGTTCCGATGATGAGTGCCAGCAAGTTGAATGGTTTATCGAAAAGTTGAATGTTAAAAATATCGCTTAAAAAGCCAGTGCTCAGAAGTTGAAATGTTGGCGGCAAAGGACCGACCGATGCGCCGCCTAAAACCGAAAGTGCGAGGCCCTTAAAAATCAACATGCCCGCCAACGTCACGATGAATGCCGGAATTTTATAATAAGCAATGAAATAGCCTTGTATAGCGCCGATCCCCGCCCCGATGGCGAGGCAGATGATGGATGACGTCACGAAATCTAGTTTTGGAATCGTGAATAGATCAGGATTAGGCGATGTGCCCGTCATCAAAACCGCGGCAACCGCACCCACAAATCCTGAAACTGAACCGACCGATAAATCAATATGCCCAGCCACAATAACGAGCAGCATTCCAAGCGCCATCACAACGATGTAGCTGTTCTGCAAAAGTATGTTGGTCATGTTCACTGGGCGGAACAATGTGCCATTGGTATTGAATTGGAAAAAAACCATGATCGCCAGCAATGACAGCAGCAAAGCATAATCGCGAATATTGCTGCGCACGAAGCGCATGAAATCTGGTTTAACTTGTGTAACGTCAGTCATTTTATTTGTCCCATGATTTCATAATGGCGCGCATAATTTTTTCTTGGCTCGCTTCTTTCGCTGGCATTTCAGCAACGAACTTTCCTTCATTCATCACATAAATCCGGTCAGCTATGCCCAGAAGTTCTGCCATTTCCGAAGAGATAACAATCACCGCTTTGCCAGCTTCGGCCAACTGATTGATGATGCCATAAATTTCATATTTAGCGCCCACATCAATGCCGCGCGTTGGCTCATCTAAAATCAAAACATCTGGTGCGGAAAACAACCATTTCGACAGCACCACTTTTTGTTGATTGCCACCCGAAAGATTGACCGTTGTTTGAAACACCGATGAGCAGCGTATGCCAAGATCGCGCCGATATTTATTGGCGATAGCAAGCTCAACTAAATCATCAACAACCGAATATTTCGCTACACCATCAAGATTGGCCAGTGT
>JAYVPZ010000285.1:0-6342 GCA_043757105.1 Aestuariivirga sp.
ATGGGGGATCTCTCCGTGGGTTGCTTTCACAACACCCCATGAATCACATCAAAACTGATTTGAGAATCCCCCAACCTTAGCCGTAACTGGGGTTAATTATATTTGGCCAGCATGTTAAATTTATCGCTGTCAAAGCCACGGTAAGCAAAGCCCAAAGCGGCGCTTAGATATTTCCCGTCGCGCGTTGAATCGGTGGCATCGGCATAAACCACATCGAGCTTGCCAAGGGCGCGCCAATCTTTGGAAATTTTTGCGTCGAAGGCTTCTTGGAAGAGCAAGTTCATCACTTCATTTGTGCCGTCATTGTCAAAGCGCACTTCACCCTTCATACGACCGTTCAAGCCGTCTTCATCGTGATAAGTCACACCAGCGGAAAAAGCCTTGCGGTCAATATCGGGATTTTTGGCCAAAGTTATGGGGTTGACGGTGTTGTCATAGACGTGGCCAATTTCGACTGCGGCTTCCAAGGCCCAATTGGTCGATGGGGTATAATTCACGCCATATGTTTGCGTTATTGACCGACGATCGCCGAACAAATCAAAATTATCTTCGCCATAAGCCATCCATTGTTCGTTGAAGCGGTGACGGCTGCTCAACACCATGGTGCCGAGGTCTGAACCTGTTAACACATAAGGCGAGCTTGAAGAATTTTTGCGGAAAGCATCTAAACGGTAACCCAATGAATATTTATCATCCGCAGTTGGTGCATAGGTGAGTGCGGCTGTGGCATCCAAACCTTGCGTGCCTTCAGAAATTTCGCCTGACGCCGTAATCCGGTCGGTTAGTTTTTTCTTCGCGCCAGCACCCACGCGGTTATCAATCAGCATATTTCCCGAATGCGCAACAGTGCTTTGGCCAAACACATAAGCCTGCGTATCTGCATCCCACGTATAAGTTAGCTTCGTGCCCACATCGCCGCGAACACCTTGTTTGGCACCGGGTGTTGTCACACCAGTCGCTTCAGTATAGCGACCATAGGGCTGCACGCTCCAATGCTCATCCAACTTCAAATCAACAGCCACATCACCTTGACGGTCACGCGCACCACCGATGATTTGTTGCTCGCTGTATACGCTTTTTACTACAATGTTTTCACTGACCTTCACATCAGATTCAACACCCCAGATATTTTTGGCTTGCGGTGCTTGCACATCGAGCGAAGAGAAGGCGGCATCATAATGTTCATAGCGAGCCCCCACACGACCTTTCATTTTGCCGTCAGTCACTTCATCAAGGGAAGCGCCCATTTCAACGCGCCACGCATTGGCAGGAACGCCTGCTATGCCTGCTGTGGTGTTGGTTTGCGAACTGAGGCCGCCATCAACAGAATAAGTTGAACCAATCCCGGGGCCTTCTGATCTGGCGATTTCAGCTTCTAAATAAGTGTCCTTCGATTTTTGCACACGCACATCCGCGCCGTACATGATCTGATCGGCAGCTGCGGTTTTTTCTTTAAGACCAGAAACCGCGACGCGCACATGATCGCCTGCCCAAGCTTCGGCGCGGCCGCCCGTTACGTAACCATCAATGCTTGAGGCCGCTGGCTCATATTCATAATGAATCACAAGGAAATTTTCATTGCCATTTGCGCTAGACGCCAAAGGACTGCGCAAAATTAAAACGCCATTGGTATAGTCAATATCGTAATCAGTTTTGTATACGAGAGTTACGCGTTGCGTGACAAAACCTGTAGTCGGGTTGCGCTGTTCAGTTGAGATAATTTCGGAACCAATAGAAATAAGTTGAT
Source organism: Aestuariivirga sp. (assembly GCA_043757105.1). Classification (GTDB taxonomy): domain Bacteria; phylum Pseudomonadota; class Alphaproteobacteria; order Rhizobiales; family Aestuariivirgaceae; genus Aestuariivirga. The sequence goes on from JAYVPZ010000285.1 coordinate 1,748, forward strand.
GCTTCAAGAAATAGGATGAACCACCAGTGCCTCTGAATGTGTCGTTCTGCGGAACAGTGCCTGGCAATGCAGCATAGGCATCAACTGCCAGTTTGGCATCGCCGCCGCTGGTCACAGCATCGGAACGATAAACAGCACTCGCGCCATAAAGTGTTCTGGCGCTGCGCAGGAAATGCGTGCCCGAAATATTAGATTTGAAATTGCCCCACATCACCGAGCTTGGGCCTTTTTCTAAGCGCAGATAAAATTTGCCGCGCGTTGGTGCATCATCAACCGCCGTGGAGTCGTCACCATAAATTGGGTAATAGGAGTTGGGATCAATATGGCGCAGCATATCTTGTGGGCTTTTGCCATCAAGATTTTGGAACATGTTTGATAAAGTACTTTCGCCTGTATCGGCAGCAGCGGTCAACAAATATTGGCCCTTGATTTTGCCTTTGAGATAAAAAGCCAAATGACCCTTGGTCCATGTGCCCGGATATTCGTCAGCGCCTGCGTGTTCAACAATCCCGCCAAAATTATGGCCCAATGTAAAATCAGCAAGACCGATATAGAACCATTCATTTTCTGGCACTTCGACATCGCGGGTGAACTCTAAGCCTAAACCATCTTTCAAAATTGAAACATCAATGGTGTGTCTGCCCGATGGGAAGATGCGCTGAACGACGAAATTGTTATTGGAGTCCACGGGAACAGGTTCACCAGCCACAGTTACTTCATGACCTTCGGGAACATGTTTTCCGTAAACGGTAACAGCGCCGCCATAGACTGGAATATTGCGCGTTGCCGTGCGGTCTTCGCCATAGCCCGGGGCCACAGCTTGTTCGTTTGATTTATTTTGGGCCAAACTTCCATCGGAGCGACCAAGTGGAAGCGGGCGGGTTTCATCATAGCGACCTTGGTCATCATAGACCCGCAACACATAGTCCATCTCGCTTGGGGCATCCGCTGGCAATTGCCATTCAGCGGCTCCCAATTTTGAAACTTCGATAATTTGGTAGGGTTGCTCACCAGATTTGCGGCGATCATAAATCCGCACTTCACCCTTAGTGATCCAAGCGGCATAGTTAAAGCTGGCGAGGAAGCGGATGGTTTCGCCTGCATTGTAATTCACCTGCGGCGGCATGGTTGAAACATTGAGTACGGGTTTCACACCCAACCCATCAAACTTGACTTGAATGTCAACGCCTTCGAGCTGCACGTCAGTGACTTGGGTTTGATCAATCACTGTTCCAAGTTTGGCGCTGCCATCAATCGTTTGGCCGTCAACACTGATCGAGAATGGGAGTTCATTTGCATAGACAGGAAGCACGAGCGCTGACGTCAGCGCCAGCACGACCAATCCGCGCTTGATCAGCGATTGGAACTTTGCCCCAGTCATCATACGTTCCTGTGTCATTTGCCCTCCTCCACACGTGTGGTGGTGACAAGTTTGTATTTGTGTATGGCCATAGCCCAAGCAGTGGTGATGGTTTCTTGCATGGCGGCCACGCGGGCTTCTGCGAGGTCAGAACTTTCGCCGTTTGTGTGGTAAACAATCTTCAAGCTTGAACGTTGCTTGGCCAACACGGCCAGCAGTCGGTCAATGCCGCTCAACCATTTGTCAGAAAGGTCAAGACTGCCGCCGATGAAGGCTTTGCCTGTGATATCCAAACGCACTTCATGATTGGCTGTTGCGCCAAAGTTTAGCTTCACGACTTTGCCGCGGGTTACGCGCACATCACGTGGGTTTTCGGTTGTCAGTTTGTAACCCGATGGCAGAGTGCGTACATCAAGCTTCATCAGGAAGTTGGAACCAACAGCCGAGTCAGGGATCGCCGCGCAAGGCACATGGAAGCGGCCTTCGGCATCAGTGGTGATCAACAGACCGTTGAGAGTAACCACGCGCACGCCCGGCAAGCCTGGCTCGCCATCGTCCATATAGCCATTGGCATTTAAGTCATCGAACACACGGCCAATAATGTCGCTGCAATCAAACACGGCTTCCGCGACGATCGTGACGGTGGCTTGGGCCGTGGCCATCAACTCACCATTGAAGGTGGCTATCAATTTTGCATTGTTGACAAACTTGCCGGTGGACAATGTGGTCGAGGCCATCAGTTTGAGTTTGAGGATCAGTTTTCCAGCAAAAGGCATCGTTGGCGCAAAGTCGAGATTGCGCGCGTTGATCACTGGGTTGGTAGCAATTCCATTGATGGTGGCAGAGCCTGCGACATAACCAAAGCCCGGCGGCATCACATCGACCAGTTGGAATGGTGTTGGCACAAGGTTCGAAGCGGTGATCGTGTAAGTCACAATCTCGCCGCGCTTCACTTCTGGCTTATCGGCAACCTTCGTAAGCACAGGAATGGTGATGAAGACAGGCGTTACGGTCGGGGCACTGCCATTGACGTTCGCTTTGTCTGATACGTCCTCAACGAAACCGCCAGTTTTTACATCTGCATGGACGGTAGCCGTGTTCGAAACCAGCCCTGCTGTCGCATCCGAAACCTTTATTTCATAGGTTGCCGTTACACTGGTGGTGTTGACGGTGCCTGCTGGCAAGCTGGCAATCGGTGAGCCAACTAGCGCAATACTTGGCAGCAAGTCGCTGATTTGGACATTGATGAGATCTGTGTTGCCGATATTGCGAACTTCAAACATGTAATGCAGCACGTCACCGACATCGACAATTCCACTGCCGTTAAGATCGTCGTACATTGCCATCTTCTTGATCAATGCAATGCCAGATTGGCCCAAAATTGGAGCGTAGGTTGGACCATCGCTGTATTTGCTGACTGGATCAGAATCGTCGATGACCGGATTGCCTGTCAAAACTGAAGTGCCTTGCACTTGCGCTGTATTGTAAATGCCACCTGCAGTCAGATCGGCAGGTGTAACTGTGTGAGTAGCAGTGAAGAACGCAGAATTGGTGACACCTGCGGGCAGGCTCAACAACACACCGCTTGGCAAGCCGCCACCAAACACGCTGGCATTTGCGTCGGTGACCATCACATTCTTAATTTCGCCTGACCCAAGGTTGGTCACTTCAAATGTGTAGTTCGCCAGATAGTCGGCTTGCACGATATCAGCGCTTTGCATCGGGCTGCCATCGGGCCTCGTAAATCCGGTGAAAACTTTTACGATTGCAATGCCTGCACCCAGCGTGGTGACGGTTGGGTTGTCGGCTGTAAAGAGCGCGTTGTCGGAAATATCAGAAACGGTGGTTGTTTTGTAAGTACCAAAGGCCTGCGCCGAATTGCTGACTTTGCCGTTGGAGATATCGGCAGCGGTTATCGGATAGCTAGCTTTGAATGTGGTTGTGTCGGTGTTGCCAGCAGGCAAGTTGGCGATTGGGCCACCTGTGACCACAGCACCAGCCAAGAGATCATTGACCTGCACATTGCTCAAAGGCACGTTGCCCGTATTCTTCACATCGAAGGTAAAGGAGATCACATCACCCACATCGGTGACGCCCAATGTTCCATTGTCGACTATCTTGAAGAAATGTTTGATCAGCGCGATTGAGGGCTTTGCAATAATTGGCGTGACAGTTGGGTTGTCGCCGTTTGGATCAGCGTTGTCTGAAAGATCGGTGACGACTCCACCTGACGCAAGCGTACCAGTGACTTTGGCTTGGTTGACAACACTGCCCAATGCCACATCGGTCGAGGTGATTGTGTAGGATGCTGTAAATGTTGTTGAGTCTTGCGCGGTGGGTGCAAAGTTGGTGAGCGTTGTTCCGGTCACAATGGCACCAGGCAGAAGATCATCGAGCTTCACAGTGGTGAAAGGTAGGTTGCCAGCGTTTTTGATCGTGAATGTGTAATGGATCACGTCGCTCGCGATAATGTTTGCGCCTGGTGCTTTGACAATGTTGTTCTTGTCTGTGATTGAGCTTTGAGTTTTGATTAGTGTCAAAACTGGATGCGGTGGGATCGGAGTTATGGTGGGTGCATCGGCTGTTGGCACACCTGGATCGGAGAAGTCGACAACCTTCACACCATTGGTGTCTGTGCCTTCAACCTTTGCCCTATTATCGACATGGCCAAGATTCACATCGGCTTGGGTGATGGTATAGACCCCAGTGAAATGTGTGCTGTCTGAAGCGCCAGCCAAGAGCCCGTTAAGCGGAGCACCTGAAATAATTGCGGGCAAGGTTGGATCTGTGACAATGATGTTGTTTAGCGTAAATTTGCCAGTGTTTATGACCTTGAATGCGTAGTGGATGGTGTCGCCGGCATCAGTGAAGCCGTTGTTATTTTCGTCCTTCACTTCACTAACCGATTTGATCAATGCAATCGCTGACCACTTCACAATTGTTGGGTCGTGACCGATTAAGTCATTGTCATCAGACAAAGCTGTCACGCTCGCCGATTTCGGTGTTTTGGCAGCAACAGTCGCTTGGTTCGAAACTTGGCCTGCGGTTAAATCTGCTGCGGTCAACGAATGGGTAGCGACGAAGGTTGTTGTATCGGTGGCACCGGGGGCGAGTGTCGCGATGGTTTTGACTGGCGTGAAGGTTGCGTTTGGATCAGTCATGCTCACATTGTTGAGTGTGACATTGCCGGTGTTTGTAACTGCAAATTGGTAAGTCACAATATCGCCAACGCTGG
>JAYVPZ010000286.1:0-1652 GCA_043757105.1 Aestuariivirga sp.
TCGCGCAAAGGCTCTGCATATTTATGAGATGAACCATTATAAGTGTCGCGGTAGAAGATCACGTCCTTGGTGGTCAAGCCCGGTGCATCAGCCTGGGTAATATATGAACCTCTATCTAGGTCACCGCCGAGCCCCGGATAAATCAAAATTTGCGCCGTAATTTTGGGGCCGTTCACATCGCGCGATTTAAGGCACAAGGCAGCGCTCATATTGCCACCCGCACTATCACCCGCCACGATGCAAGGGCCGATATGATTGAGCACCGCCCAACAATCATCAAACGCCGCTGGAAATGGGTGCTCAGGCGCAAGTCGGTATTCAACAGCCGTCACTTCCACGTTGGCAAGCCCTGCAATTTCAGCACAAATGGAATCATGGCTAGCAATGCCACCCACCACATAACCGCCACCGTGGAGATAAAGCAGTTTGGCTTTTGGCGTGTTGGGCGTGTAAGTGCGGCACGGAACATCCCCAACCTTGAAATCATGCGTAGTCACACCCGCAGGATATGGGTAATCAAAATGCGCACAGAACTGGTTATAAAATTCGCGCTGCTGCTCCATTGAAAAATTCACAGCTTCAGCCGGATAAAGCTTCTCGCCTTCGATCAGAAAACGCCGAATGCCTTCATCTTTGACGGTTGGATATCTATCGCTCATGCAGACATCGATGTCGCGGCCACGCGCAGGGCTTTGATGTTAGCGGCATAGTCATGGCCTTTGAAAATGCTGGATCCTGCAACCAGCGCATTCGCTCCCGCTTGATAAATTGCGCCCGCGTTTTCAACGGTCACACCACCGTCCACTTCAATATCAATATCGCGGCCCCCAACCAATGCTTTGGCACCACGAATTTTTTCAAGCATAGCAGGGATAAAGGCTTGCCCGCCAAAGCCCGGGTTCACCGTCATAATCAAAATCAGATCAAGCCTGTCAATTACATGCTCAATAACTGAAAGTGACGTTGCTGGATTGATCGCCACACCTGCTTTTTTGCCCAGCGCCTTGATGGCTTGTAAAGAACGATCCAAATGTGGACCTGCCTCAGCGTGAACCGAAATTGTGTCTGCACCAGCGCTGGCGAAGTTTTGCAAATAAGGATCAGCAGGCGAGATCATCAAATGCACATCAAACTTTTTCGTCGTGCATTTACGGATCGATTGCATCACCGGCATACCAAAAGTGATATTCGGCACAAAATGCCCGTCCATCACATCAATATGAATCCAATCTGCCCCACCTTGATCGACAGCCATAACCTCCTCGCCAAGTTTCGAAAAATCTGAGGCAAGGATGGAGGGCGAGATAATAAGCGGGCGGTTTTTCATAAATTCCACTTTAGACTGAACGGCTTTGGCTTTCACCATTAAAATTAATCCCGTCATTCCCGCGAAGGCGGGAATCCAACTTCAATTTCAGCAAGCTGCAATAAAATTAGATGCACCGCCTGCGCGGAACATGACGGAATTTTGGGAGTTTGTTTTGACTGAAAAAACAACTAACTATACTTTTATATGCACCTTCCCCCCACCTTCACCAATTGGTTCACCACGCGCGGCTGGCAGCCCCGTTCGCACCAATTGGCCATGTTGGAGCACGGGCTTTCAGGAAACAGCGCTTTATTAATTTCGCCCACAGGCGGCGGTAAGACAT
>JAYVPZ010000287.1:0-6284 GCA_043757105.1 Aestuariivirga sp.
CCAAGACAATAGAGAGCGCTTCGCCGTCACTCCAATTCGAAATCCAACCGCTTGGCGAAAGATCCATGAGGATTTCGCACAACTCTGCCGAAAACAGCAGACTGGCTTGATCATTTCGCAAAATTGTTCCTTGCGAACTGGGTTTTGGCGGCACGTAGTCGCCATTGATATCCATGTCACTTGCACCAAGCAGGCCACCCCATCCAGTATTACTAGCTCCGCCACTCGGTGGGCTGATTACATACACTCGGACGCCGCCTTGGTTCAGGCCCGGGATATCAAAGGTAGTTTGAAATAGTTTGGCCAAAGCCGCAATGTCGCTTTCACAACTTTGTGCGATTGCCTTTGCTCGGAATAACCCGTCCTCAGTGTCGCTGTAGTGGATTTCGACGTTACGCGTGTGCAATTGTCCCATGTTTGCCCCCAAAAAAAGATGAAAACAACGTTGTGGCGGCTTAATTACCAACATAGAAAGCCAATGCTGTCAAGCGTCTGACAAATAGGCTTGCTGCCGTCTTACTAATGACTTCGCAAACGCGCGGACCCTTGTCCAAATTCTCCCAAACGAGGGTTTCCATTGCAGTGCTTTTCGCCTATCAGGGCCAATTTGGTTGCGGGAGCATCTTTCATGGGTTTTAAATGCGGCATTGTTGGTTTGCCGAATGTGGGCAAGTCTACCTTGTTCAACGCTTTGACGCAGACTTCAGCAGCACAGGCGGCCAATTATCCGTTTTGCACCATTGAGCCCAATGTGGGCGATGTGGGCGTGCCTGATCCACGACTGGATATTTTGGCGAAGATTGCCCACAGCGCGCAAATTATTCCGACGCGTTTGACGTTTGTGGATATCGCGGGCTTGGTGAAAGGTGCTTCAAAAGGCGAAGGCTTGGGCAACCAATTCCTCGCCAACATTCGCGAGACGGATGCCATTGCCCATGTGGTGCGCTGTTTTGAAGATGGCGATATTACGCATGTGTCTGGCAAGATTGATCCGCTGGCTGATATTGAAACCATTGAAACCGAATTGATGTTGGCGGATTTGGATGCATTGGAAAAGCGCCAACCCGCCGCTGAGAAAAAGGGCAAGCAGGGCGACAAAGAACAAAAGGAATTGGCTGAACTGATGATGCGCGCCCTTGTGCTGCTGCGCGAGGGCAAGCCCGCACGATTGGTGGAACGCATTCCAGACCAGGAAAAGATTTTTGCTGGACTTGGATTGTTATCATCAAAGCCAGTGCTTTATGTGTGCAATGTTGAAGAAGCTTCAGCCGATAAGGGCAATGCGTTTTCAGACAAAGTGATGGCTTTTGCCAAGACCGAGGGCAACGTGGCTGTGGTGGTTTCGGCCAAAATTGAAAGTGAAATTGCGATTTTGCCGGTGGGTGAGCAGAAAGATTATTTAGATGCGGTGGGCTTGACAGAGCCGGGTTTGAACCGCGTGATCCGCGCGGGTTATGAGTTGCTGGGGTTGTTTACTTACTTCACCGTGGGCCCGAAAGAAGCGCGGGCTTGGACGATTACGCGCGGGACGAGAGCGCCTGCGGCGGCTGGTGTTATCCATACCGATTTTGAAAAGGGTTTCATTCGCTCAGAGACGATTGCTTACGGCGATTATGTTTCGGGCAATGGTGAAGCAGGCTCAAAGCTTGCAGGCAAGTTTCGACTTGAAGGCAAAGAGTATGTTGTTGCCGATGGAGACGTGATGCATTTCAGGTTTAATACTTGACAAATTCCCAAAATGGTAATATTGATCTCTTATGCATGTTATATCCAAAGCGAGACTTGTTGGGTTTTGGAGCAAATATCCTGATGCGGAAACGCCTCTTTGTGCTTGGCTGTTGTTAGCTCGCAGGCACGAGTTTTTAAATTTTGCTGAACTTAAAGCAATTTTTGGAAAGGTGGATATTGTTTGTCGTCTTTTTGTATTTGACACTGGCGGTAACAAATTTCGCCTCGTTGCTGCGGTTCACTTCAATCGGAAGAAAATTTTCATCAGAGCGATTTTACGTCATGCGGATTACGACAGAGGCAAATGGAGGACTGATTTATGAATAAAATATCGCCTGAATTTTTGCCTGACCAACTCTTGAAAGCTTGGCTACCTTTTCGTGATGCAATTGGCTTTTCGACTATCCGCACTGCGAAGGACTTTGCCAAAGCCCAAAGAGTTTTGGATCAATTGCTGGATATTGTAGGTAACGACGAGAAACATCCCTTGGCAGATGTATTGCATTATATTGGTAGCCAAGTTGAAGTTTACGAAGATGAACATTTCTCTATTCCAGATGCCAAGCCAGCTGATGTTCTCAGATTTTTGATCAAACAGCACGGCTTAAAACAGTCAGACTTGTCGGACTGTTTGCCTGCTGCTCGTGTTTCAGAGATTTTGAATGGCCATCGTGAGATCAGCAAAGACCAAGCAAGAAGGCTCGCGAAGCGTTTCAAAGTAAGTGTTGACGCATTTATTTAATCATAGTCATAAAAGCTGATCGACATTAGAGGCTGAGGGCGATTTTGACTTTTCTTCGAAAAGTCAAAACGCTTTAATGCCCGTCAAAACCCACCAGCGTGTGCACTTTCACGCCTTTGGCGCGGAGTTTTTCGGCGCCGCCTAATTCTGGCAAGTCAATCACGAAGGCTGCGGCTGCGACTTCGCCGCCGGATTTGCGGATGAGGTCTATTGCTGCACCCGCAGTTCCACCAGTGGCCACAAGATCGTCTATCAATAAAATACGGTCACCCTTGGAGATGGCGTCGGCGTGGATTTCAATGGTGTCTACGCCGTATTCCAGCGTGTATTCTTGGCCGATGGTGCGGGCGGGTAGTTTGCCCTTTTTGCGGATGGGGATGAAGCCGCGCCCCAAGGTGTGTGCGACGGCGCCGCCTAGAATAAAGCCGCGCGCTTCTATGCCTGCCACATAATCACATTGGCCGTTTAAGAAGGGCCAAGCCAGTTCATCCACGGCGGCGCGGAAGGCGTGCATGTTTGACAGCAGAGTCGTGATGTCCCTGAACATGATGCCGGGTTTAGGATAATCCGCAATGGTGCGGATGTAGCGTTTAATGTCAAAGCCTGATCGGAGGTCCATAGCACTATCTTAGTGGCGCATCTTTCCACTCGCAAGTCTGCAACTTGCTCACCCGATGCGGCCTATGGCCACTTAACCTCAGGCGGAAGTGAAGACAAAATGCTATCGACATTGCCACCGGTTTTCAGGCCGAAGATGGTGCCGCGGTCATAGAGCAAGTTGAACTCAACATAGCGGCCACGGCGCACCAGTTGTTCTTCACGGTCTTCGTCCGTCCAATGTTTTTTCATGTTGGCGGCGATGATGTGGCTATAGATTGCGATGAAGGCTTTGCCCACATCTTGCACGAATTCTAAATCTGATTGGTTATCGCCGGAATGCAAATTATCGAAGAAGATGCCGCCGATGCCGCGTGGTTCTTTGCGGTGAGGCAGATAAAAATAGTCGTCACACCATTTTTTGAAGCGCGAATAGTCTGCCACCAGATGCGGTTCACAGGCTGCTTTCATGGCAGCGTGAAAGGCTTGGGAATCAGCATCTGCTTGGGTGCGTCTGCGGTTTAACACGGGGGTTAAATCTGCGCCGCCGCCATACCACGTTTGCGTGGTGCAGACCAACCGTGTGTTCATGTGAACCGTTGGCACATGCGGATTTTTTGGGTGGATGATGACCGATATACCCGAAGCCCAGAAACGCGGATCATCCGCTGCACCCGGCATGGAGGCGGCAAACTCTGGTGAAAATTCGCCATGAACAGTGGAGCAATGCACGCCGGCTTTTTCAAATAATTCGCCATGCAGCAAAGCCATTGTGCCGCCGCCGCCATCTTCTGGCCGTGTCCAAGGGGTTTTGACAAAATGTGAATCTGAAAAACCGCTTTCAAGATGCTCCAATTCGGCGATGACGCCGTCGCGGAGAGTGTGAAACCAAGCTTCAGATTTTTGCTTTAGGTGTTCGATGGCTGCCTTCATGATCACCTTGTTATTGTGAATTGACGGTTCTGGCAAAGATATCCGTCGCTTCGGCTTTCACAACAATGTGTCGAAGTGCCCCAGCTGGCGCATGGCTTCACCCGTGACGAGGCTGGCGGCCACGGCCACGTTGAGCGAACGCAGGCCCTGACGCATGGGAATGCGGATGCGGTGGGGCAGGGCGGCGTGGACATTTTCTGGCACACCTGCCGACTCGCGGCCCAGCATTAAAATATCATCGGGTTGAAAGTTGAACTGGGTATGTGGCATTGCGGCCTTGGTGGTGAGCAGCACGATGCGGCGCTGTTGATTGGCGGCATGAAAGGCTTGCCAGCTGGCGGCACGTTCCAGCTCAAGATTTTCAAGGTAGTCCATGCCGGCGCGGCGGAAGCTGGAATCAGTAAAAGCGAAGCCAGCCGGTTCAATGATTGTGAGTTTCAGGCCAAAGCAGGCGCACAGCCTGCCGATGGTGGCGGCGTTAGGCGCGATGTCTGGTTGATAGAGAGCGATTTCGAGTGGCATTTTCGAAGGTTTAGCTGATTTTTTGCCAGCGGCAATGTGCCCGTGGGCTGCGACATCCTTCTGGCTAGACTTCTTTTAACCGCAATGCCAAAACGCGGGGGTTTTAGGGCGATAGGCCCAATTTGATTAAGGGTGAGGCAAGTGGCTGATACGGCACATGATAATGTCAACCGGCGCGACTTTTTAATGATTGCCACTGGCGCTGTGGCGGGGGTGGGCGGTGCATTCGTCCTTTGGCCCTTGATCACACAGATGAACCCAGACGCTGCGGTTTTGGCCATGGCTTCGACTGAGGTGGATTTGGCCCCGATTGCTGAGGGCCAAGAGATTATTTTAAAGTGGCGCGGCAACCCGGTGTTTGTGCGCCACCGCACCAAGGCCGAAATTGACGCGGCCAAGGCTGTGAAGATGGAAGATCTAAAAGACCCTATCGCTCGCAACGAGAATTCCAAAGACGGAGTTGCGGCCTCAGACGAAAACCGGGTGGTTGGCGGCAAAGAGCAATTTTTGGTGATGATGGCGGTGTGCACCCACTTGGGCTGCATTCCACTGGGCAATTCTGGCGAGTTTGCTGTGGTGCAAGGCAACACAAAAACAGGTGGTTGGTTCTGCCCGTGCCATGGTTCGCAATATGATACGGCTGGCCGTATTCGCAAAGGCCCCGCGCCGGAAAACTTGCCCGTGCCGCCCTACAAATATCTCTCAGACACAAAAATTCAGATTGGCTAAGTGGAACCCAAGAACATGAGTGGACCTTCAAAATATCAACCCACCAGCGCTGTTGGAAAATGGTTCCATGAGCGTTTACCCATCGTGGCTTTTACCAAAGATCATGTGCTGGATTTCCCCACGCCAAAGAACTTGAACTATTGGTACACTTTCGGCGGCATTTTGGCCGTGATGTTGGTTGTGCAAATTATCACAGGCATTGTGCTGGTGATGCATTACACGGCGCATGTTGACATGGCCTTTGCCTCGGTTGAGCACATCATGCGTGATGTGAATTATGGTTGGCTGTTGCGCTATTTGCATATGAATGGTGCTGCGATGTTCTTCATTGCCGTTTACATTCATATGTTCCGCGGCATGTATTACGGCTCTTACAAAGCGCCGCGCGAAGTTTTGTGGATGATTGGTGTGATCATTTATCTGATTATGATGGCAACCGCTTTCATGGGTTACGTTTTGCCTTGGGGCCAGATGAGTTTCTGGGGCGCTAAAGTGATCACCAATTTATTCTCGGCCATTCCGTTTATTGGCCCCGACATCACCACTTGGTTGTGGGGCGGTTATTCAGTTGATAACCCCACTTTGAACCGCTTCTTTTCACTGCATTATCTGCTGCCCTTCGTTTTGGCTGGTGTGGTGATCTTGCACATTTGGGCTTTGCATGTGACGGGCAATAATAACCCCACGGGCATTTCCGTGAAGAACGACAAAGACACTGTTCCGTTCCATCCCTATTACACTTTAAAGGATGGCTTTGCGATTGTTGCATTTTTGATTTTTTACGGACTGTTCGTGTTCTATGGCCCCAATTATATGGGCGACGCCGTGAACTATGTGCAGGCCAATCCACTTTCTACGCCCGCGCATATTAAGCCGGAATGGTATTATCTGCCATTCTATGCGATTTTGCGTTCCATCCCTAACAAGCTGTTTGGCGTTTTGGCGATGTTCTCATCGATCCTCATTTTGTTGCTGTTGCCATGGCTTGATACAAGCCGCGTACGTTCTGGCAAATATCGCCCCGTATTCAAAT
>JAYVPZ010000288.1:0-6278 GCA_043757105.1 Aestuariivirga sp.
ATTTTCACTGGTGCATGTGCGAGATTTCGCGCGCGTGGTTGCCTCTGCTGCGATTGGGCGGCAAACAGGCGTTTTGGAAATCGATGACATGCAGGGCGATCATAGTTGGCAGGAACTGGCTGATATCAATCGTTCCATGTCAGGCAAACCAAACCGCGTCACATATTTGCCTCGCGCAATTGTCGATATAGCTGCGATTGCAAGCGAGTTGGGTAGTTTCTTTACGGGACGATCTGGCATGGTCAATCGCGGTAAGGTGAGTGAGCTTTATCATAAGGATTGGGTAGCTCAGGGGGCTGGATGGCCACGTGAGAACCCTATTGGGCTAGCCGAAGGTTTGGCTGGAACTGTGACCTGGTACCGCGCCAATGGATGGTTGCCGCCACTTAGACAAGCAGTTAGAACGGCGCAATGACCGAAGCTGAAATCATTCCAAAAATTTGTGATTTGTTGGGCCCCTATAATCTTGAGGGAAAAGTGCTTGCCGCTGAAACAGATATACCCGCTGAATTGAATATTGATTCTGTTGGTGTGCTCGATTTCATTATGGAAGTAGAAGATTATTTTGATATTGAAATTCCGATGAACGTGGTTTCCGAAACCCGCACCGTGGGTGATTTGGCGCGCTATGTTGCGGCCCAAAAGAATAAGGCTTGATTGATGGTTGATCTTCTCGAAAAGCATCGCGCTATTGCGGATCGTTTTCAGCGAATGATTGATATGGGTGTAAACGCTTTGGGCGTGACCAACGATCAAATGATTTCGCCGACGCGGGCCGTTGTTGGCGGCCGCGAAATTATTTTGGCGGGCACCAATAATTATATGGGCATTACGTTTGAACCCAGCGTCGTTGCAGCGGGGCACAAGGCGCTGACGGAGTTTGGCACGGGCACGACGGGCTCGCGCATCGCTAATGGCAGCTTTGCGATGCACAAAGAACTGGAGCGTTCGCTTGCGAAATTTTTAGGGTTGAAACACTGTATCGTTTTTACCACGGGCTACCAAGCCAATCTTGGAATGCTTTCTGGTCTCGCCGGGCCGAAGGATACGATCTATCTCGACGCGGATTCTCACTCATCAATCTATGATGGTTGTACTTTGTCTGGCGCCAAGCTTGTGCGGTTTCGGCATAATGATGCTACGGACTTGGATAAGCGCATGGCGCGTGATGACAACACTGAAGGTGGCAAGCTTGTGGTGCTTGAAGGTATTTATTCGATGCTCGGTGACCGTGCACCGCTGGCTGATTTTGTGGCACTCAAAAAGAAACATAATTTTCAATTGCTGGTGGACGATGCGCATTCCTTTGGTGTGCTGGGGCCAAATGGGCGCGGGCTTGGCGATGAAGCTGGTTTAGAAGACAGTGTTGATTTTGTGATTGGCACATTTTCGAAAAGTGTTGGCGCAATTGGTGGATTTGGTGCTGGCAATCATCCACTGTTTGAAACACTGCGCTATGCGATGCGACCCTATATGTTCACAGCCTCAGCATCGCCTGCGTCGATTGCAACTTCGATTGCAGCACTTGATGTTTTGTCAAAGGAGCCGGAGCGTCGGCAACGGCTGTGGGATAATTCACAACGGTTGTTTGCTGGTCTGCGGGCACTAGGGCTTGAAATGGGTAGTGATGTTGTGAGCCCGGTCATTGCAGTCAAAATGCCAGACGAGCTTACGACGATTGCCAAGTGGAATGCGCTTTTTGAAGCGGGTGTTTATGTTAATATGGCGGTGCCGCCGGGCACACCGAACCGCCTTTGTCTGCTGCGCTGTTCGGTTTCATCTGCGCATAGTTTTGATGATATTGACCGGATTATTGCGATCTTCAATAGTGTGGTTGTGAACTAAGCATTTTCAGTTCGCGCCACCAAGCCAGCAGCCACCGCGCCGAACACAATGATCGGTGTCCATGCGGCCAGCCACGGTGTGACCAGACCGATTTCGCCGATTGATGCCGCAACACCATCACTCACAAAAAATAAAAACCCCATGCCAACGCCAATTCCAAGCAAGGGTCCCAAGCCGCCACCACGCCTGAATTTGGTGGACAGTGGTATGCAAAGTGCAATCATGATGATTGCTACAATAAAGGGCGATATGCGTTTGTGCCACCATGTTTGGTAGACATAGATGGGGCGCTGGCCATATCCGTCGTGGGCGATGTAATCATTGATTTGGATGATCGACATTTCTTGCGGATCATCAGTCGGAGCACCTGAAAGCAAACGAATGTCACCCGCGTAGATCATATCATTCAAATGATAGGGAACGCGGCCATTGCGATCAAACACATTGATATTTGTAAGCTGCCAATGGTCGCCCACCAGTTTTGCATCCTCAACATAGAGCTGTTGCATCAAAAGACCGTCGGCTTGCCTTTTAAAAATGATTAGGTTTTTCATTTCGGTGTGATCTGCATTAACGGACTTCGCCTGAATGACATCCGCGCCGGATCTTATCCAAATTGGATCGCCCGGGTTCATACGAGTTGATTTTGTCGCGTAGTCTCCAATGCCCCAATCATGAAGATAGGGGGCGGCGGCTGGCACGGCCTGATCAGAAATCAGAAACTGAATTGCGCCGACCACAAATGCCACAGGCAGTAACATCACAATTAATCGCGAAGGTGAAATGCCGGTTGACCAAATGGCAATCATCTCATTGCGGTAGGAGAGTTCGGTGATCGACAAAAGCAAGGCGAGGAGTAGGCAGAAGGGCAGAAAAGTGTTCATCACACCGGCACTGCGTGCCAAAGCATACTGAGAGACTGAAACAAATGCGCTTGGATTGATTTTGAGTATATCACCGAGCAGTCCAACGATTTCCAGCGTGAGCACAAACATCGTTATAGCGAGCAAGATCACGAAGAAGCGAAGCAAAATCATGCGCGAAAGAAAGCCTGCGATGATAGACATCATAGTTTTTTCAACTCAAATTCAGTAACGGTTTTAAAGGTTTTTTCTCTCGGCTGCCACTGGCGAATTTTAACCTGAGTTTGCCAATTGCCTTTGGCGCGGTCGATTTCATATTGGTTCCATGCGGCGGGTTCATGTTTGCCGTCATCGGTCATTGAAGCTGATGGCACGCCGATGACAGGCACTGGGCCATGGATTGAGTCAAGCCAAGCCAAACTGCGTGTGTGGTTGTGTCCATGCAGCACAAGTTCTGCCCCTTGTTCCTCCAAAATGGTTTTTAATTCCGCGGCATCGGACAAAGAACGCAGTGGATGTGCCAAGCCGGGAGCAGGGGGGTGATGGATAAGCACAGCGCGGTAGAAGCCGCGTCCGCGGAGTGATTTTAATATTTCACGCAATCGGTCACGCTGCTTTTTGCCGACATTACCACCAGCGCGTGACCAGCTTTGCGGTGTGGCACCATTTACACCAATCAAAGCAATGTTCCGGCGCAGGCGCACGAACGGAAAGCGTTGCTCCTGTTTCATATCGCTGGTCATATAATCTTCCAGAAGCCCCAAGCCTTTTTCCCATGGCACTTCTACGTATGCGTCATGATTGCCGGGCGTAAACGACAGCCAATCGGCGGGGCCAGCTTTCTTAAGCCACTCAGCACTTTGTTCAAACTCAGCAATCGCTGCAATGTTCACCAGATCTCCAGTGAATGCCGCATGATCTGATTTCGCATTTCTGATGTCTTCTACAAGTGCAGAAGCTATTTCTGGCAGATGTCGCTTACTTCGCCCTAACGCCCAAGACCAAGCACCGATGATACGCTTTGGAGAAAAATCAGCGAAGGCAGCGCCGCTCGGAAGTGGTCCTAAATGGACATCTGAAAAATGCGCCAGCTTAAAGCCCATTCGCCCTAGAGAGCCTTCTCATAGACGCGGTAGGTTTTATAAATGCGCGAGCCTGATGCTTCTAGAATGTGGCGCATTCTGGTGTTGTCTTCTAAAATCCACGACATTTCTACTTCTTCAACACCGCGCGCTTTATGGAATTCGTAAACAGTTTTGATAACGCCGATTGAAAGCACTGATCCCAATGTGCCGTCTTGCAAATGTTGGCGCACACCCATCAGCGGCACACGGATGGACTTTGATTTTTTGGTGATCAATTTGCCAATCATGCGCGGCAAACCTCTTGGCAGTAGATTACCGTTGAGACCGCTGAACCATTCATTGAGGTTCGGCATGCTGATGATGAAAGCTGCTGGTTCGCCTTTATAGAATGCTATTTGCACAGCTTCTTTTGCAACCAACATTTTTAAATTTTTGGCGAGCATGGCCAGTTCTTTTTCGGTGAATGGCACATAGCCCCAATTGCTGCTCCAAGCATCGTTGAAAATATCGATAACGATTTTAATATCGTTTTTGATATCGGATTTATTCATGCACCGAATAGTGACATTGCCGGTTTTCATTCCGCGCTGATAGATGCGCTCCAAAACTGCGGGCAAGGGAATGCGCATATCGCGGATATAGGCGTGCAAATCTTTGGTTTTTTTGAATCCAGCAGCTTCGATTTGCTTCTGATAATAGGGCGGGGCGTGGCCCATGAAGCTATTTGGCGGTGTGTCAAAGCCATCGATCAAAAGACCAGACTCGTCGTTGATCGAAAAACTAAACGGCCCGCGCACGCGCTTTATGCCTTTGCCGCGTAACCAATCTTCAGCGGTTTTGAAGAGGGCCGCGAAGACTTCGGGATCATCGCTAGCTTCGATGAAACCAAATTGTCCGCAATCATCATTATAGCGTTCAAGATGCAGACGATCAATTTGTGCTGATATGCGACCAACAGGCTTGCTATTTTTTTCAGCAATGAAAAGCTGTGCATCGGCATGTTCGAAATAAGGGTTCTTCATTGGGTCTAAATGTTCCAAGCGTTCGAGGAACAGCGGTGCTACCCAGTTTTTATCATTGGCATAGATTTCAAATGGCACTTTGAGGAAGGTGAGCTTATCGGCCTTGTTGAGCACGGGGCGCACCGTGATTGTATTTGCGCTCATCTTGAAAACCTCTTCGTCATTGCCGCTGAATGAAGCATCAATTATAGCGAATGCAGGTCGGGCACAAGCGAGGTTGGATTAACTTATGCATCCTATTTTTTACAAAATTATTTCTCGATTTGGGTTACAAACCTATTTGCGGTTGACCCGCAGCAAGACACTGGGTGTCCGCGTTGCTGTATTCGATGATGCAGACGCTGTTATGTTGGTACGCCAGTCCTACTCGCCCGGTTGGATTTTGCCGGGTGGTGGCGTGGAAAAAGGTGAATTGCTGCAGTTTTCGGCTAAGCGCGAAATTCTCGAAGAGGCTGGTATTGTGGCAGAGGGGCCGTTGGTTCTGCACGGTATATTTTCGAATGAAAAAAAGTTTCCGGGGGATTTCGTTTGTCTTTTTGTTTTGCGCCAATTCAGACAGGTAGCTTGGAAGCCAGATGCTGAAATTCTGGAAGCAAAGTTTTTTCCAACTGACCAGCTGCCTGTGGATATTACCGATGGGTCGCGGGCGCGGATTGGTGAGATTTTGAACGGCGATCCGATTTCAGAATATTGGTAAAGCGCTTGACGCCCAGAGATGCAGGATGTATCGCGCAATGATGTTCAAAATTATTCACACTCTGCTGCGACGACGCTTCAGCCATTGCTGAGCGTCCTGACCTTTTTTGGGTTGGGTCAAAATTCCCTTCCAATTAAGTGTGAAACACCATGAGCTTTGAACTTTCCCCCGTGCCGCAGATTGATGCTGATATACCACTCATTGAAAATATTCTTGATGACGCTTTTGGCCTGTCGCGGCGCACTAAGACGTCTTATCGGCTGCGTGAGGGCAATTTGGCGGCTCCCGGTCTATCACTGGTTATCCGTGATGCCCATGTGGGCATTGCTGGCTGTATCAGCTATTGGCCGATAACAATTGGGCACGCCATGCAGCCTGCTTTGCTGTTGGGCCCATTGGCGGTGCATCCGGCGCGACAGAATTTGGGGATTGGCCTAAAGTTGATGCAGGTGAGTTTGGCGAAAGCGTTGGAGCTGGGACACAGCTTGGTGCTGTTGGTGGGTGATCCGCCCTATTATGCCCGGGTGGGGTTCAAGCAGGTACCCGAGGGGCAGGTGGATTTGCCCGGGACTTATGACCTCGAGCGCTTTTTATATCTTGAATTGGTGGCCCATTCCTTGTCGACCGCCAAAGGCTTGGTGCTTTCTGCCCCACGCTCCCATGAACTGCTAGCGGCCCTCGCGGAACCACATTGCTGAGGCAGCAATCAATAAAAGCGCCAAACTCAACAATGTTGAGAAGAGTGAGATTTGCCTGATTGCGGTGA
>JAYVPZ010000289.1:0-1639 GCA_043757105.1 Aestuariivirga sp.
GAATGCCCAAAGCATCGGGCCTGTTGGCCGTCACCTTGATATAAATCATCGGGTCATCAAGGCCCAAGGCCTTCAGCGCAGGCGTGCCCACGGGCCAAACGCCCTGCACTTCAATAATCCCATCATGCTCGTCTGATAGTTTAAGCTCGCGCTCCGAACACATCATGGCCTCGCTGTCTTGGCCGCGAATATTAGCAGGCGCAAACACCGCCCCCGTGACCGGGATAACAGCCCCCGGCAGCGCAATAATTGCCTTCATCCCCGCCCGCGCATTGGGCGCTCCACAAACAACTTGTTTCACACCCTCAGATGTTTCCACTTTGCACAGCCGCAGCTTATCTGCATTGGGGTGCTTTTCAGCTTCAAGAACATAAGCCACCTTGAAAGCTTCAAGTTCCTTAGTCCGGTCAGAAACCTCTTCAACCTCCAACCCAACCCCAATCAAACCTTCGCTGATTTGATCAAGTGTTGCCGTGCTATCCAGATGTTCTTTAAGCCAGGAGAGTGTGAATTTCATTTGTTGGGTCCGCTCAAAGAAGGAATTGAATAGTCAGGGTAGTTCAGCTTCAGCCATTTTTGAAATTCAAAAATTTGTTCAGACAAGATTTCATTTGGTGCAATCGGCATGTGATGTGCGGCAAAGCGAGTGAAGGCTCTTAAAATCATGATTGTTGCATCTAGCTGAGTAATCTGAATGTCCTTTGCAGCATTTGGGTCAGAAGACTTGTCATGCCGTAGCCACTTAGCCTTTTTGTTCATCGTATCGGATATCACTTTTTCTGTAGTGCCTAATTTCGCGGCAACGTCTCCTTTAAGCTTCATAAAGTCTGGATAAAGGGAATGTTGAGGCAAAATTCCCTCAGCGGCTTGGGCTAAAGTTATTGCAGAGACCCAATTGCCAATAAACAGGTTATGAATAGCACCTTCGAGTTGATGTTGCGCCGCTAGTAGCGGATCATAAGTCTTCGACTCGTCAGATCGCCCGCAATTATTTGCCAGCGTTGTCACGACAGCCCTCCCGCCAAGGTCGGTACTTGTAGCGAACGGAAACCGTAATGCCGAAGCCAACGCAAATCTGATTCAAAAAACGCGCGCAAGTCGGGGATGCCATATTTTAACATCGCAATGCGGTCTATCCCCATGCCAAATGCAAAGCCTTGGTAACGATCGGGATCAAGCCCACCGGCGCGAATGACATTGGGATGCACCATCCCCGAACCCAAAATCTCCAGCCACTTATCGCCTGTGCCAATCTTCAGCTGCCCGCCCTCGCGCGAATAATTGATATCCACTTCCATCGAAGGCTCCGTGAACGGAAAATGTGAAGCGCGAAACCGCATCTTCACATCATCAACCTCAAAAAACGCTTTGCAGAATTCCTGCAATATCCATTTGAGATTGCCCATATGCGTGGTCTCATCAATCACCAGAGCTTCCACCTGGTTGAACATCGGCGTATGCGTCATATCTGAGTCCGACCGAAACGTGCGGCCCGGCGCGATAATCCGAATGGGCGGTTTCTGAGACAGCATGGTGCGGATTTGCACAGGCGATGTGTGCGTGCGCAAAACCATTCTCGAGCCATCGGGCTTTTCATTGAAATAAAACGTGTCGTGTTCTTGGCGTGCCGGATGATCAG
>JAYVPZ010000290.1:0-1636 GCA_043757105.1 Aestuariivirga sp.
GTGATACGTTCCAGAAGATCATAAGCTATTTTGGGCTCGCCCGCATAAAAGCCATGAGCCGTGCCAATGGCGGGAGCGAAAACAGCAAGATTTGGCATCTCCTTGCAGAAGGCAACGCACTCATCAAAATTTGCGAGAATAGATTTATCTTCAGCTACAAACTTATCATCTTCAACGCCACCGATGGCGCCGATTTCAGCTTCCAGGCCAACACCTGCGGCAGTGGCCATGTCATAAGCTTCTCTGCTTTTCTTCACGTTTTCAGCATAGGGCAAAGCCGATCCATCAAACATTACAGATGTCCAACCTGCATCAATACAGCCTTGGATAATCTTGAGATCTGAGCAATGATCCAAGTGCAGCGCCACGGGAATATCGACATTGCCAGCCAGTTGTTTCACCCACGAAGCAATCGGCTGGAAACCCCAATGTTTGATAGTCTTGGTTGAAACTTGCACGATGATCGGTGCATTCAACTCCGCAGCACCATCAATGATGGCGCGCACGGAATTATAGTCGATCATGTTGAAGGCTGCTATTGCATAGCGCTCCGACTGCGCGCGCTTCAACAGTGGACCCATTGTGACAAGTGGCATTTTTTATTCTCTCTGATTGCGGAAGACGTATCTTTACGGAACTAGATCAATGTTTCCTGAGCGCGACTTGGATCAAACAGGCGGCGGCGTCCAGCTTTTTTAGCCTCTTTATCAAAGTTCGTGCCGTTAGGCGCTGAAACGACTTCGAGCTGCAAGCCCCAGGGCGCCATGAAATAACACCAGGTAAGTCCGATGTTTGGCCCTTCGGTGTAAACCGTTGGCACATCGAGAACCTTAACCCCATTATCACTCAGATATTTCACTGCGGCGTAGATATCATCAACGTAAAAGGCGATATGATATCCGCCCACATCCGAATTTTTCGGGAGCACGGTTTTTTGGTCAGGCGATGAATATTCAAACAACTCCAAGTTTGTGCCGTTGCCCATGCGCACATAACGGAATTCTTTCACCACTGCGCGCGGATGAATGTTGAGATGCTCAGTCATCCAATTACTGTCATCGTTGCGAAAATCGGTTGCAGCTGAAAACAAAACTTCAGCACCGAGGATCTTTTCAAAAAAATCACAGGCTTCTTGCAAGTTTGGAACTGTCAAACCCACATGTTCCATGCCTCGAATTCCGGGGATTGCCATGACCTTCACTCCATTGTTTCGCGCGAAATCAACCCAATGATATCTTATTAAAACGCCTATTCTGAAAATTTTCTTCTCAGTACCATTCTGATATAACTTGATGTTTAGTTCTGTTTTGTTACATAAAATAGAGCAATTCTCAAATTGCGAAACATTTCTCGCCGTTCCTAAGCCTTAACTTCTAAGCACTTTTGTAAAAAACTTTCAAGAGCGATTGAAAGTTTCTTTCACGCGTGGTGAGGTTGCTTTGTCTTTGACTTATTGAGGAGTAGTGTGATGGTTCGGGGAACTGAATTCTGGCCGGAGGGTATTCGTCTGGTGATATCAATATCGATGCAGCTGGAGGCTGGTGGCGAACCAGACGCTGGTGCACCAAGCCCTCTTGATGGCTTTCAGTTGAAGCCAGGGTTTCGCGATTATCCGACAACCACTTGGTATCAATAC
>JAYVPZ010000291.1:0-6261 GCA_043757105.1 Aestuariivirga sp.
TCAACTTAACGTGTTTTGAAGGCATTTTGGCCTTCGCGTTTACACTTGCACTGTTGCAAGCCATTGAATTTACAGAGGGGAGATTCTTGGATTGAGCCGCATATCTTCTCGAATGTGGTTAAGTTGACAGTGCCGCGGCATGGGCAAGGCGTTTGGTGCAAGCATTCCGATGGCCTTTCAGGACTGGGCCAATACCAAGGCGGCATATCGCTTCTTTGCCAACGATGATGTCGATGAGAATGAGATTCTGCAGGGACACCTGCAATCCACCGCAGGGCGCTTTTGCGCAACGGACGGCCAAATCCTAGTGCTTCATGATACAACCGAGTTCACCTATCACCGTGAACATCCGGAGCGGATTGGTTATACCAAGAGTGTCAACAGTGGTAGAGACAGGAAAGGCAGGCTGCGCTCTCACAAGGTCTGCGGCGTATTCATGCACTCAAGCTTAGCCATGACGCGTGAAGGATTGCCGCTGGGGCTTGCAGCAGCCAAACTCTGGACACGCGCAACATTCAAGGGCACGAATGCGCAGAAGAAAAAGATCAACCCCACGCGTGTTCCCATTGCCGAGAAGGAAAGTATCCGCTGGCTCGATAACGTGGAAACCGCCACACGGCTTCTGGCTGAGCCCGCGCGCCTGATCCACATCGGCGACCGTGAAAGCGACATTTATGAACTGTTCTGCAAGTGCCATAATCTTGGAACGCATTTTCTGGTCCGTACCTGCGTTGACCGTCTGGCCGCTGATGGAACTTGTAAAGTGTCTGATCTGATGGCGGACACCGCCATCAAGGGGGTGCATCACGTCAACGTGCCCGATGGCAAAGGCGGTACCGATAGTGCGTGTCTGGAGATCAAATTCCGTCACATTACCGTGCAGCCGCCAATCGGCAAACAACGCCTCTACCCAACCCTCAATCTCACAGTTGTCCACGCCAGAGAGTGCGGGAAGCCAAAGCACCGCAAAGCCGTTGACTGGAAACTACTCACGGATTTGCCTGTCACCTCAAAATCAGAAGCTCTCGAACGGCTTGGCATGTACGCCATGCGCTGGAAGATCGAGGTTTATCACAAGATCCTGAAGTCGGGCTGCAAGATTGAAGATGCAAAGCTGAGAACCGCACAGCGCCTGACCAATTTTATTGCCATCTGCTGCGTTCTCGCCTGGCGGGTATTCTGGATGACCATGGTGAACCGCACACAGCAAAATGCTGCACCCGACCTCGCACTGACGTCGATTGAAATGCAACTGCTTGATCATCTCGTTAAAGATAGAAAAAATAGAACTGGCAAAGCCCCGGTGAAAACCCAATCACCGCCCACCCTCTCACACTATCTTATCAAGATCGCGCGGCTCGGCGGCTACCTCGCAAGGGCCAGCGATCCGCCGCCCGGAAACATGACCATATGGAAAGGCCTCTCGCGCCTGATCGACATCGAAACCGGAGCCATCGCCGCCGCCGGACTTGTGGGTAATTGAAAGATTCACCGTACGGTTACACTCAGTGAGAGCAGCGTACACTTTATCTCTGCTGTTTATAACCGGGCTCCCAGAGGCAATAAACATGCGTTCAACCACGGGCGCACGAAAGCATACAAAGGCGGCCGAGGCCGACAAGGGAACGTCCGAGAAGTCATTGTGAGGACCTGCCATTGTCGATTGCTAAATGTCGGATTAGGTGCAAATGCAAATTTGGTCTGACCACGGCACAGGCAGCGTTTCCTATCTCCGGCGCATCATTAAATAGAGCTGTTTCCGGAACTGTGGCAGGTGCGCACACTGAGTTTTAGAACTCGGTCTACGGACCTGGAACTCAAATATCTAAACCTCAGGCCGCAGCGAGCTGCCGAGTGTCATAAAAGACGGGCGGACGTGGCCGAGGCGCTATTGGAGCGGGCGACGTCGGGTCGTCATCGTCATTATCGCCCCGTCGAAAAATTCGACTCAGAGTCGCCCATCGTCGAAGGCGGTAGGAGCGGTGGCTTTGCTTGGTTGATCTCGTGGAACTTGGAAACTCTCCGAGTTGCTTGAGCGCATCAAGAATGTCGTCAAGTTCCAGGATTCTACCGTCGTCAAGCCGGCGCACGCCCGGATGGTCTGGAACGGCTCGTGCATCAGATGCCCAAGAAGCCAGTAAGCTGCGCTTTTCTTTGACGGTCATGGTTGCAGCGCGCAGGACGCTTTGTGGATTCGTATGGTGGCCCTGGAGGGGTTTTGCAGGGCTGAGGTTGAAAGATTTGGAATTTGTACGTGTGATCATCTCCTTTACTCCCGTTGTGTGATAAACCTCCCCGGGGCACCACGCCCCGGGGGACAATACCGAACTTTCGAATTTAGGCGGCCTTGGTCTGACTTTTGGCATTGGACGGCTGGTCGATCTGCTTCTGATGGTCTTGGCCGATCGCAGCCTTTCCGATCTCGATCTTTCGGGGCTTCAACTGCTCGGGAACCTCGCGGAAGAGCTGAATCAACAGCAGCCCATTGTCGATGCTGGCGCTGGCCACCTTAATGTGATCATCCAAGCTGAAGACCTGCTTGAAGCTTCGGCTTGCGAGGCCACGATGCAGCATCTGGCGGTCGCCCTCCGGTGCATTTTTTTGTCCAGCAACAAGCAGATCCGAGCCCACTTGGGTGATCTCGATCTCGGATTGATTAAAACCCGCCACAGCCATACTGATGCAATATTCGTCATCGTTCAGCTTTTCGATATCGTAAGGTGGCCAGTCGGGGCGGACGCTATTGTCGAGCAAATCAACCAGTCGGTCGAAGCCCACGGTTGAGCGATAGAGGGGAGCGAAATCTAGTGTTTTCATAGCACATTCTCCTTTTGAGCAATATGATTACGAAGGGTTCACCCAAGGGCTTAACCCTGTGGAATGCCGGGCCTCGAAAGCGCCCGACGCCCTAAAATTATCAATGCGAAAATCGGATTTCAAGAGGGGCATAAAACTTTTTTTGCACACCATCCGGGATAAACCACTTAACTCTATGTGCCTGAAATTCCGTATTGATATTCTTGATTAGCATTTTGGATATTCCATGAGTCGTTTGCGCTCGCACATAATTTATTATGTGAGCTTGTGCGTTTCCTATTGGCCATTAGACTTTACGCCTATGGGCTCTGTCCAGGGAACGCCACTTAAGCCGATGCGGAGGCCCTACGAGCCTCTGGTCATGACCCAGCGCTCCCCCTTCCGTTACTTCAAGACCTCCCCCGAAATCATCCGCCTGGCTGTGATGATGTATATCCGGTTCCCGCTGTGGCTGCGAAACGTCGAGGACCTTCTGCACGAGCGGCGGCATCGACATCTGCCATGAGACGGTTACGGTTCTGGTGGCATCGGGCCAATGTTTGCCGCAGAGAGCCGCAAGCGGCGTGTTGAGGGGGTGCAACCGGGCCATGGGCGTTGGCATCGGGACGAGGTCTTTGTGAAGATCCCTGGCGAGTAGCACTAGCCGAGCAGCACAACCTTTGGCGGGCCGTCGGTCACGAGGGCGGGTTCTCGAGCGTTTCGGGACGCAGCGTCGCGACAAGAAGGCCCGCGTTGAAATTCTTGAAGAAAACGCTGAAGCGGCACGGTCGCGCCGAGAAGATCGTGACGGATCGCCTGCGCGCTTACGCGGCTGCCCTGCGTGAACGCGGTATCAGTGACGAGCAGGAAACCGACCGCTGGGCGAACAATCGCGCGCGCACCAACCCTTTGGGAGACGAGAGCGGGCGATGCTGCGCTTGCGCCGCATGCAAACCTTACAAAAGTTCGCATCCGTTCATGCCTCGATCTTCAGCCATTTCAACAAGGAACGCAGCCTCTCCAGCCGACAGAACTTCAAGGTCAACCGTGACGCTGCTCTCACTGAGTGGCGTCAACGCGGCGCTACCTGACGCTGGGCGGGTGAGGGCAAACAGAGACGTGTTCGCATTCGTGTGACAGTACCGTCTGCACAGTTCCGCGATGCTGTATTCACCGCGAAGACCATCCAGAACAATGCGAATTTTCTCTTCAGCTCAATACTGTTTGCGTGTCGCTCGGCGAATGTCCTTCACAACCTGTTCGGACGTGTTTTGTGTTTCCGATTTGGCTCTCATTTCGGTTCTCCGTATTGTTAGGATGAACCAGAAATCCTCCGTTGTTCAAGTCAGCCAGTCTGTCCCATGAGATCTGACGTCAGACACAGGGTTTTGAGGCGACGCCCATAATTATAGGCATTCACAAAATCAGTGAGATGGCTCTTGAACTGTTGGTGGTTGTCGTAATGATAACGCTTAACGGTTGCCTCTTTGATGGTTCGGTTTAGACTTATAAACCTGCGCTTACAGGGCCCAGAGCTAACCGCGCTCTTATAGTATATTTCTTGGTGCACGGCGGAACTCGCTGAGCTTCAGAATGCGTTAAGCAAGTCGACTTTACCTAAAGGCTGCGCACCGGCTTGCAGTCCGACTATCGCGCCGCTGTGGTGTCGATTTCAATCAACCACCTTCATCGTAGATTAGCCACGCACTTGAGCAAGCAATCCGAATTAGCGGATGGAGGTCTAGACCGCGTTATTGACAGGCCCTTCAAAACAGAATTAGTTGAGAGACGGGGGCTCGGGGTTGGGATCCATGACAAGTCATTCTTCGATTATTTCCATTGCCGCAAGGCCAGCGCCAATCGCAATAGATAAAGCTAGAACAGCCGTTATAGTGGTCGACATGCAAAATGATTTCGGCTCGAAAGGCGGCATGTTCGACAGAGCTGGGATTGATATTGCGCCGATTGTAGCGGTGATGAAACCAACCGCGGGTGTGTTGGCAGCTGCACGCCGAGCGGGAATGCCAGTCATCTACCTGCAAATGCAACACCGCGCTGATATGGCGGATATGGGTGCGCCAGACTCGGTTCACCGCCAACGCCATGGACGGCTCGCGGTCGGCGCAAAGAAAAAAGCGCCTAGTGGTGATGAGTATCGAGTTCTGATTGAAGGCGGGTGGGGGACTCAAATTGTCGATGCGCTAGCTCCTCAGGCAGGTGACCTGCTTGTGCCAAAACATCGCTACAGTGGTTTTTTTCAAACAGACCTCAACACAATTTTGCAAGGGCTCAACATAAAGTTTCTGGTGTTTACCGGATGCACGACCAGCATATGCGTGGAATCAACTATGCGCGATGCCATGTATCGTGATTACCACAGCGTTTTGCTGGAAGATTGCTCTGCTGAGCCGATTGGTTCAGATAATTCGCGCAGCAACCACGACGCTACCTTGCTAACCATAGAATATCAGTTTGGCTGGATTTCGGATTCCAAAATTTTCATACATGCAGTAGATGTTTAAACTGTGCCGGCCTTCAACAGAGGGCCATCGTTCCTCGCCGAGGTTCTATCCAGCGAACGCCACTTGAGCCGATGCGGATGCCGTACGAGCCTCTGGTCATGACCCAGCGCTCGCCGTTTCCGTTACTTCAAGACCTCGCCCGAAATCATCCGCCGGGCGGTGATGATGGATATCCGGTTCCCGCTGTCGCTGCGAAACGTCGCGGACCTTCTGCACGCGCGCGGCACCAACATCTGCCATGAGACGGTTACAGTTCTGTCGCATCGGTTCGGGCCCATGTTTGCCGCGCAGATCCGCAAGCGGCGTGTCGAGGGGATGCGATCGCGCCCTTGGCGTTGGCATCTGGACGAGGTCTTTGTGAAGATCCATGGCGAGCCGCACGACCTTTGGCCGGCCGTCGATCACGAGGGCGAGGCCTTCGTCGAGCTAATTTTCAATTGAGCGTCGGTTTTGCTGCGGCGGATTTTTTAGTTTTTTGGCGCTTGGCCAGTTTTGCCATTCGGATTGTAATCTCGGGTCCGTCGATATCCTTGGGGTCGAAAGGCCTGCCATACCATTGCTTGATGTCTGCATGTTCGGAATGCTTGGGCTTGGCCATGACGTTGAGGAAGTTTTCAAAGCCGGGAACGCCGCCGACATCTTCTGGCGGAGCGCGATTGGCACCTTCGATGAAGCGTGGATAAGCGGTTGCGGGATCGGCAGCTGTGACAGATTCAACAAGGATCGTATGTTCCCAGTTGTCGCCAAAGTCGTAGGTGTAGGTCAACCGCTTGATGTCAGCTTCAATAAGGGTGCCCAACTCGGTTTTGCTGGCGTCCATGGTATCGCCGAAGTCATCATCGGCAAATTCGTCGTTTGGATCAGGCATGGTGTAACGGGTTTGGGTACCCCGTGTTCCTGTTACAAAATCAAACAGGTGATAGTTCTCAAACAGCATGACGGC
>JAYVPZ010000292.1:0-1630 GCA_043757105.1 Aestuariivirga sp.
TCCGCATTTTCCAAACCGGGAATGGATTTGAATACGCGAACTTGATCGGCATATTTCAATTTGGTTTGGAACCCGACAATATTATACAATGTTCCCAGAGCATTATCCTGCCTCAATTGAACCACTGCATAGGCTTTGACAGTAGGGTTATGTTCGTTGGTGAGGCCCATAGGTTTCATCGGCCCATGGCGCAATGTTTCGGGCCCACGTTCGGCCATAACTTCAATGGGCAGGCAGCCATCAAAATAGGGCGTCGATTTTTCCCAGTCTTTGAAATCAGTTTTTTCGCCCGTGATTAAATCATTGATGAAGGCTTCATATTGGGCCTTATCCATTGGGCAGTTGATGTAATCCTTGCCATTGCCGCCCGGGCCAACCTTGTCATAGCGTGATTGAAACCACGCCTTAGACATATCGATGGATTCGCGGTGGATGATGGGAGCGATGGCATCGAAGAAGGCAAGGCCTTCGTCGCCAGTTTTGGCGCGAATGGCATTGGCCAAACTCTCAGAGGTAAGAGGGCCAGTCGCGATAACTACATTGTCCCAATCTTCGGGCGGCAATCCGTCAATTTCGCCACGTTCTATCGTAATCAACGCGTGTTCTGAAATGCGCTTTGTCATCTCCGCTGCAAAACCTTCGCGGTCAACGGCCAGCGCACCGCCTGCCGGCACTTTGTGATTTTCGGCCACGGTCATCATCAACGATCCAGCAAGACGCATTTCCTCGTGGAGAAGGCCCACCGCGTTATTGTCTTTATCGTCAGAGCGGAAAGAGTTTGAACATACGAGTTCAGCCAAGTCTGTCGTCTTGTGCACATCGGTTTGCACATGCGGGCGCATTTCATGCAAGATAACGGGAACGCCCGCATTAGCCGCCGCCCAAGCCGCTTCGCAACCTGCCATACCGCCGCCGATAATATGAATTGGTTTTAACATTTGTGCTGGCTATCACGTTTAGATTCCAGTGGCCAGATGCGTTTAGCCTTGTTAAGCACATGCCATGCTTGCACTTTACGGAACAGAAAAAGACTGCCTTGTCGAACATCCAAAAGTTTTGGATGCTCTTATGATTGGCAAAGCGGTGTGGATCGATTTGATAGACCCTTCGCACGACGAAGAAAAAGCTGTTGAAGCCGCTTTAGGTATCGATATTCCGACACGCGGTGAATTGGAAGAAATTGAGGCTTCGAGCCGATTGTATCAAGAAGACGGCGCGGCGTTTATGACCGCCAATTTGATCAGACGTGGCGAGGATGATCGGCCTGAGTCTTCGCCAGTTACGTTTATCATTCATGGCTCGAAACTGGTGACGATCCGCTATCATCATCCACAAGCATTTCCGGTTTACGTAAAGCAAGCCATGAAACCGCAAACCACAGCCATGACGGGCTGGGGCGTTATGATCAGTTTGCTTGAAGCCGTGATTGACCGTGCCGCTGATCATTTGGAGCGCGTGGGGGCGATTGTGGATGCGACTTCACGGCATGTGTTTGAAACAAGTTTTGTGCGCAAAGCCGACAAATCGCGCCGCCGCAGAAAGCCCAAAAATTTAGAAGAGCTTTTGGGCAAGGTGGGTGAAGAAGGCGATTTTACTTCAAAGATGCGCGAAAGCCTCGTTTCCATTGGCC
>JAYVPZ010000293.1:0-1626 GCA_043757105.1 Aestuariivirga sp.
ACTAGGTGCCAGAATTGGAACCAACATAAACACCGACATCACAAAGCTCATGATCTTGGCCATGTCTGCGCCCTTGGCGCCATCACGCACCATGGCGAAGGAAACAATACGAGGGCCAGCACCTCCAAAGCCTTGTAAAACACGGCCCATAATCAACATGGTATAATTGGTTGAAACCAAGCAGACGACCGAACCGACTGCGTAAAGTGCTAAACCAATGAAAATCGTAGGCTTCCTGCCAATTGAATCTGAAAGAGGTCCAAAGATCAACTGGCCAAATGTCAAACCCACAAAAAAGAAAAGCACAATGAATTGACGGTCATTTGGATGTGCTGCACCCAACTGCGTGGCTATCTGGCCAACGGCTGGCAACATCGTATCAATCGACATAGCCATCAAAGCAGTTAAGAACGCTATTAAGGCTATGAATTCTGTAGGGCGAGTTGTTTGCATTATTTTACTTTATGAAACGCATAGCGCGCATGACGTCGAAGAAATTATCCGTCTCAATACGGTTGGTGCGGTTTCCAATGTGCTTCACACCGGGATAGAAAGATTTTTCATAGGCTAAATCTGGTGTCACATATGTAACATCCAAAATACATTTGGTTGGTGGCGTGATGAGGCATTGTTTCAAGTCGCCTAAAAGGGATTTTTCAACGCCGTTCATAATTGCTTCTTGTGCAGCAGCAGGCGACATGGAAATGCTTGATGCACCCTTGCCCGCTTTCACTGAGACATAAGAGATATTGGCGTTCGCGGCTTTCACTTCCTGCATGAGGCCTTTATCGCCGCTGACTAAAACTGTGGGGACGCCAAAAGTTGCTGCGGCGTTTGAGAACAAAGTGAACTCGGAAGCGGGCTTGCCATTCAGTATCACAGAATGTGTGCGTGTGTTCATGGTGTGGGCCAGGCTGCTCTCTTCGGAACCCACACCTGAATGCCAGCCGACCATAATCAACGCGTCAAAGCTTTGATCCAATTCTTGGATCATGCTGTAGGGGTGGCCTGACCAGCCGCGAATGATGTTGCATTCTTTAGGCAGCATCGTGGTGATTAAGTTGCGCCCTGAATCATGCGCGTCCTTAATCCAAATTTCAGTTGCTCCAGCGGCGCGCGCGCCATCAACGGCGGCCATAGTTTCGCGCGTCATGATCTCGCGGAACTCTTGGGCGTCAGGGTGGTTCTTCTCGGCCTCGTCCCAATGGGTTATGCCGGCCACGCCTTCAATATCAACACTGATGTATATTTTCATTTTTGCTACACTACTTGGCATGATCATCGATTCCAATAGCCGCTCCGTGCAAATCGACCCGCGTGACACGCAATTCTACGAAAACCCCTATCCCTATTATCACCGCATTCGGGCTGAGGTTCCGGTGTTTAAATGGGAGCAATATGGCCATTGGTGTTTTTCACGCCATGAGGATGTGAACGCGCTGCTTCGTGACCGCCGCTTTGGCCGCCAGATTTTGCATGTGGCCAGCCGGGAAGAATTAAGCTGGCCCGAACCACCAATGCATATTGCTGCTTTCACGACGCATGAACAGCATTCGCTTCTGGAGTTAGAGCCACCAGTTCACACAAGGCTGCGCGGTCTCATAAACCGTGCGTTTTTGTCGCGCC
>JAYVPZ010000294.1:0-1622 GCA_043757105.1 Aestuariivirga sp.
ATGGGCAGTTGGTTGCAATATTCAGCCATGCGCACCAGCTCATTCACATTTGAAATATCCAGTTGTGGATCAACACCTTGGCTGAACATGTTCATAGCCAGGGTTATGATGTCAACATTTCCTGTACGCTCGCCATTGCCAAACAATGTGCCCTCAACACGGTCAGCGCCTGCCATCAGGCCGAGCTCGGTTGCGGCCACTGCACAGCCGCGATCATTATGGGCGTGGAGGCTGTAAATCAGGCTATCACGGTTTTTGATATTGCTGATTGACCATTCAATTTGGTCGGCGTGGATGTTTGGCGTGGCCGCCTCCACCGTGAATGGCAGGTTGAGGATCAGGCGCTGGGTTGGTGTGGGTTCAATCACATCCATCACCGCCTCGCAGATTTCTTTTGAGAAATCGAGTTCGGTGCCCATGAAGCTTTCGGGCGAATATTGAAAGCGGATGGCTTGTTTCATACCGCTTTCGTCGGTCATCTTGCGGATGAGTCTGGCGGCGCCCACCGCGATGTCACGAATGCCGGCGCGGTCTTTTTGAAACACCACGCGGCGCTGGAGTTCTGACGTCGAGTTATAGAAATGTACAATGGCGTTTTTGGCACCTTGGATGCCTTCAAAGGTGCGGCGGATTAAATCTTCGCGGCATTGCACGAGAACTTGGATGGTCACGTCATCAGGGATCAGATTATTGTCGATCAAGTGGCGCCAGAAATCAAAATCCGTTTGCGAGGCGGACGGAAAGCCGATTTCAATTTCTTTGAAACCCATTTTGAGCAGCGCGTTCCACATGCGGATTTTGCGGTCGGGGCCCATGGGTTCGATGAGGGATTGGTTGCCATCGCGCAAATCCACGCTGCACCAGATGGGTGGGCTGGTGATGGTTGCGGTTGGCCATTTGCGGTTTGGCAAGTCTATAGGCGCAAAAGCGCGGTATTTCTGGGTGGGATTGATCATCATAATATTTATGTCTCGTTCTGCTTGATTGGGTGATTAGCGTGTTCCCCTGCAGAGCCTAGGCAAACGCCCAGAAGGCCCTCAGGGGCTGATAAGCAGAAGCAGTGTGATGTTGGTGCGCGATGACATGCGCGTGGTGTATCGTAGTTTGCTGCGCAAGGCAAATTTTAACCATGGGGTTGTGGCGAACACAGACTCGGCTTAGTTTTGTCACAGTTTATGGGCATAGCCCGTTTCACGACTTCAATTTGGGAACACTTCAATGATCAAGACACTTTCATATGCCGCAGCTTTCAGCATGGTTTTTGGCGCATCAGCGATGGCTGGCACGTGCCAAGAAGATGTTCAGAAAATTGATGCCGCATTGAAGACTGCCACCCTTGATGCTGATGTGAAGACTGAGGTGAATGATTTGCGCGACCAAGCTGTGCAGCTGTGTGGCGCTGGCAATGAGCAAGAAGGCATGGACGTGACTGCTCAGGCAAAGACCTTGCTCAGCATTGAGTAATTCGATCAATCTGACTTTTGACGGAAACGTCAAAAGTCAGGAAAATTGATCGTAAATAGTAACCTAGAGCGTCGGATAGTCGATGTGAATCGAAGGGGGTTCACAAATCAGTTTGAAGATGATTCAAGGTTTGCGGAGGACTTTGGTCATGTCGCAAG
>JAYVPZ010000295.1:0-6185 GCA_043757105.1 Aestuariivirga sp.
TCAAGCGGAATAGACATGATGCGCTTGTTTACGGGATGGTCAACCAATTTTCCATCAATATCATAAAAATTATAGAGTAAATCACCAACAGCC
Source organism: Aestuariivirga sp. (assembly GCA_043757105.1). GTDB lineage: Bacteria > Pseudomonadota > Alphaproteobacteria > Rhizobiales > Aestuariivirgaceae > Aestuariivirga. The sequence goes on from JAYVPZ010000295.1 coordinate 94, forward strand.
CCAGCCTTGATGAGTGCAATCCGGTCTTCTTCCAATAACATTTCAAACTGGAACGCGGTCGATTTTGGTTCCATATTGCCGCAGCTCAACATCGCAATATCAAGTTTTTCAGCACGTTTAAAAACATCCCGCAGACCACAGTGTTCCACCAAAGTTTCGCGGGTTTCAGGTGAATCGACAACAGCTGGCGCTTGCAACAAATAACAATCGGCACCCTCAGCCCGCGCAAACTGCCACGCAAACTCGGCGGGGTTAAAGCGCCGCGCTTGCACGATGCCGCCCAATAATGAAATAACTTTCACATCATTGAGTTCTCGCGTGGTCAGCGTCGCCAGAGATTCATAAAGCGTTGCCCCCAACCCACTCCAACAGACATCCCATCTTTCAAAGTATCAGACATAAACATGCCTGCCGCAGTGCCAATTGATTTCGCAATGCCTGCAGGAGAGCTTGGCTCAGGAACAACGATGGCGTCTTTGAAATTAAAAAACCGATACAATTGTTCTGGTTATGAATAGCTAGGATTACAATTTTTGCCACCCAATTGACCAGCAAATTTCACAAGAGGGTTTACAATGTCAATCTTTCAACATCACATGCTTGGCTTTTAAAGCTTTGCGCATCCATGGCACATCGGGTGCATCCCAATTGGGTTCTTGGCCGCACACCAAATCAAAGAACGCAATGGCCGAAGCGGGGCTTTCTAAGGTGTTTTCTTTGAATGTATCCCAAAATGCCGGGTCATCCGACGGGCCGCCCACTTCTGGTTCAGTCTCGCCCATTTCGCGCAGAATTGCTCCGGCTACGGACAAACAAAAACTCGTATAGGCATAACCTTCTGGCCAGCGTGACATCAATTGATCGGTCGGCATTGCCACCGAATTTTCGGCCAGAGGCCGTGTCTGGGTTTTCAATGGAGCTGCGGCCACCAATTCTTTCAACATTAAGCCAGCAGCATAAATCACAAAATCATGGCGGTTGGTGTCCGCCAGATATTTGGTTTGGTCAAAACGTTGCCGCCAATTGGAGAAAGCGGTGGCCAACGCCGCATGATCAATCACCGGGGCGAGCGATGAGTTTTTGAACAACAAATCGAGGTTCGTCTCAAACATCTGCAAAACCGTGCGGAATCGCCTTGCAGCGTGGGTCAAATCGTCGATTTTGGTGGCATCGGTTGTTAATGGTGTTTTCATGCGACTATATCATCGCTTGACGAAGCGACCGTTGCAAGGCTCAATTGGCCGCATGAGTATTGCTTTCAAAACCGCTGGGCGTTTGTCTGATCATGCTTGGTGCATGGCGGCTGGCATTCGTGACAGTTTGCGTACCGCTCAATTCTATGTGCGCGATTTGCGCAATGTTGACGGACAAGGTACAGCCTTTCCGCGCCAGTCCACTTTTCTGTCCCGCCTCGTTGCAGGCGTCGCTCGGTTGATCGACGACGTGATGACCAAGGGCGGCAATCTTTCGATTAAGCTTTTGCTGCCCAATTGGCGCAAATTGCCATCGCCGTTTACTGCTGGTTTTATCGATGAAGTGCAAACTGCCATCAGCCATAACAAGCTGGCTGAAAACCCTATTTTTAACGCTTATTTTTTCCGCAGTTGCCAAAACATACTGTCGCGCTGGGCCGAGCCTCCTTACTTAGTGCTCGAACACCGCATTGATGCCGCACGGCGCGAGCTGGCTCTGGCTAGAGCACCAGCCGATAAACTTGAGTCCTTAAGCCAAACGCTTCTGGCTTTGGTGGAATCTGCACCGATTGCTCGTCATGGAGCTTCGCGAGATGGCGGGAAGTTGCTGGGCTCTGGCGATCCCAATGTTGCGGTCTGTGCCACGGCTTGTTTAGCTTTGTTGCTGGCCGAAGAGGGCGGAGCGATTAAGGGAATCGGCGATGATGAATTTTTCGCCATAGTCGGCGCACTTATGTCTCCACGCCTAAATTTTATGCAGCAAGCAGTGAATGCGCGCGATGTGCAGAAGCTTGCGGCCGAACTCGCCGCTATTCGAGACCAATACTAGATATACTGTCCTCAAATAGCATTTAAATCAATTTTAAAGACTGCTAGAGGGTATTCCTAGTCTGGGTTCTATGGGGGTAGCACAGACTTGAGAATCGCCTGTAAGGAGCGTCTCATGGCATTAGGACTGATTTCTATTTTAGGTTTAAAATAATAGAATTGCAATCTAAAGCATTATCGGCTGTTTCCAATTAAATCCGGCATTCCCGCGCACGCGGGAATCCATCAAAGGCCCAGATATTAGTTTTTAATGGATTCCCGCCTTCGCGGGAATGACGGATGGTGGTAAATTCTGTTACATATTGACTTATGAAGTCCCAAAAGTATAACTACATTTCTTAGAGCGCGGCCTTTTTCTCCCTTGGTTCTCCCGCCGTGGCCGCGCTCATTTTTATTTGTAAAATTGAAGCAGGCTACATGACCACCTCACCCAAAAAAGTCGTCGCTGGAAAGAACGTCCGCTTTTTTTATGCCAACACTCCGCCTGCCGATCTGAAAGAAGCCTTGCGCAAAATGCATCTCGTGCGGATGTTTGAAGAGATGGCTGAGGATTCATATATTCGTGGCCTGACCCACGGCACCATGCATTTATCAATCGGCCAGGAAGCATCAGCTGTTGGCATCACCATGGGCTTGCGCAAAACCGATTACATCACATCGACGCACCGTGGCCACGGCCATTGTATTGGCAAGGGTGCTGAAGCCAAATATATGTTTGCGGAGTTCTTCGGCAAGGAAGAGGGCTATTGTAAAGGCCGCGGCGGATCGATGCATATCGCTGATCCTGAAACCGGCAATTTGGGTGCTAACGGCATTGTGGGCGGCGGTCTGCCATTGGCGACTGGTGCGGCACTGGCCATCAAGCAACAAAAGCGCGACGATGTGGCGGTGTGTTTCTTTGGTGACGGCGCATCCAACGAAGGCGCGTTTCATGAATCGTTGAATTTGGCTGCGGTTTGGAAATTGCCTGTCATTTATGTTTGCGAAAACAACGGCTATGGTATGTCGGTTTCAACCGAGCGCTCGATGTCTATTGCAAACGTGGCTGATCGTGCCTCATCTTACAACATGCCCGGCGTGATTGTGGATGGTAACAACATCGCCGATGTGGCTGAAGCTATGGTTGTGGCCACGGAGCGCGCAAGGCGCGGAGACGGCCCCACACTGATTGAATGCAAAACCTATCGCACGCGCGGACACTCTCGCAGCGACCGCAACAAATATCGCACCAAAGAAGAAATTGAAGAATGGAAAGCCCGTGATCCCATTCCACATTTTGAAAAAGAACTATTGGATATGGGTATCTTTGTGCAAACCGATATTGATGCGGTGCAAGCCAGCGCTAAAGCCGAAATCGAAGATGGCTTTAACTTTGCGCGCGGTGGAACCGACCCAGTTCCACAAGATGTGACCCGTGATGTATACGCAAGGGAGATCGCATAATGCGTGAACTCTCTTTTGCGCAAGCTTTGCACGAAGCTTTAGACATCGCCATGACGGCTGACGAGCGTGTGTTTATCATGGGTGAAGACATTGGCATTTATGGCGGCGCATTTGGTGTGACCGGTGATCTGGTTCACAAGTTTGGCGAAGGCCGCGTGATGGATACACCGATTGCAGAATTGGGCACGGCGGGCGCTGCTGTTGGTGCGGCAATTGCAGGCTCAAGGCCCATTCTGGAGTTTCAATTTTCCGATTTCTCCGGATTAGCCATGGAGCAAATCGTCAACCAAGCAGCCAAGATGCGCTATATGCTCGGTGGCAAAGTGAATGTGCCCGTGGTGTTTCGCATGCCATGTGGTTCGGGCACGGGTGCTGCTGCCCAGCATTCGCAATCCCTAGAAGCTTGGTTTGCCCATGTGCCGGGACTCAAAGTGCTTGAGCCATCAACCCCTGCAGATGCCAAGGGCATGTTGCTGGCGGCCATTGAAGACCCTGATCCAGTTTTGATATTTGAACATAAGCTTCTCTATAAAATCAAGGGTGATGTTCCTGAAGGCCATTATTTAACGCCCATTGGCAAAGCCCATGTGGCCCGCGAGGGCCGCGATGTGACTGTTGTGGCAGCCGCAATCATGGTGCACAAAGCTTTGGAGGCCGCAGAGATTTTGAAGGCCGAGGGCATTGAAGTTGAAGTGGTTGATCTGCGGTCGATCCGCCCGATTGATACGGCAACGATTATTGCCAGCGTCAAAAAGACCACGAGGTTAGCCTGCATCTACGAAGGCGTGAAAACCCTTGGCATCGGTGCTGAAATCAGTGCGCTTATTGCCGAGAGCGAAGCCTTCGATTATCTTGATGCGCCAATCCTTCGCATGGGCGGTGCTGAAAGCCCCATTCCCTACAGCCCGATTTTAGAGAAAGCCGCCGTGCCGCAAGTGGACGGCATTGTGGAAGCGCTTCGCAATCTGGTGAAGGGCCGCATTTAAATGGCCGTCGAAGTTATTCTGCCGAAAGTCGATATGGATATGGCCACCGGCATTATATCCAAGTGGCATGTGAAGAATGGCGACACTGTGAAGAAGGGCCAAGTGCTCTTTGAAATGGAAACTGATAAATCAGCAATTGAGATTGATGCGCCTTCTGACGGCGTGATCAATAATATTGAAGCGACAACAGGCGCACCCACTGCCATCGGCGCAATCGTAGCAATGATTTATGCGGCGGGTGAGGCGGTCAAAGCCACAACTGTTTCTTCTCCCGCCGTCATTCCCGCGCAGGCGGGAACCCCGCTTCCTACAGTCTCAACTTCAATTGAGTTGGATTCCCGCCTGCGCGGGAATGACGAAAGTGGGGGAGTGAGAGCGACACCATTGGCGCGGCGCTTAGCCAAGGCGAAAAAACTGGACTTGGCATCTATCAAAGGCTCCGGCCCGCGCGGACGGATTGTGGCGCAGGATGTTGAAGCACATAAATCAGTTGCCGCCGTGCCAGCACCAGATTCATCAGCCACCATGGACATGTATCAGGCGGGCTCTTATGATGTGCAACCGCTCGACGGCATGCGCCGCACGATTGCGCAGCGTCTCACACTTTCCAAACAAACTGTTCCACATTTTTATCTTTCATCAAAATGCGATCTAACCCAACTCATATTGATCCGTGAACGGATTAATATGCAGGCACCGCTTGATGCTGATAAGAAACCCAAATGGAAACTATCGATCAATGATTATGTGATCAAGGCTCTGGCACTTGCAATGCAGCGTGTTCCCGCCGCCAATGTGACCTATACAGATGCTGGAATTTTGCTTCACCATGCAAGTGATGTCGGTGTTGCTGTTTCTGTTGAAGGCGGCTTATTCACGCCAATTATCCGCAGCGCTGAAACAAAATCGCTTTCACAAATCTCAATCGAGATGAAAGGTTTGGCCGCCCGTGCCCGTGCCCGCAAATTGCAACCTTCCGATTATACGGGCGGTACGACGGCTGTCTCAAACTTGGGCATGTTTGGCATTGAACAATTCACCGCGATCATAAATCCGCCACAAGCCACGATTTTGGCAGTAGGGGCAGGGATTGAGCAATTTGTTCCAGTTAACAAACAACCCGTTCTCAGAACCTTGATGGAATGCACACTCTCATGCGATCACCGTGCCGTAGATGGAGCAGTGGGCGCGGTATTGTTGCAAGCCTTTAGAGCTTTCATCGAAGAACCAGCTTTGATGTTAGCCTAAACCGTAAACGCATCTTTGAATGCGGCAAGTGCTGCTTCAACATCACCCGAGGCATAGGCCTCCAATGCAACAGCGCCAGTATAACCCATTTTCTTAAGGGCAACCGCGATGCCTTTATAGTTGATCTCGCCAGTGCCGGGCTCCATGCGCCCAGGCACGTCAGCAACTTGAATTTCACCAATCCATGGTAGACAACGCCTACACATTTCGATCAAATTGCCTTCACCAATTTGCACATGATAAAGATCAAGGTTGAGCTGCAAGCGCTTGTGATTGATGCTTGATACCAATGCTAAAGTATCTTCGGCCCGGCCAAACGGCACACCGGGATGATCGAGAAGCAAGTTCAAATTTTCGAGTGTGAACGTAACGTCTTCTTGTTCGGCCATATCTG
>JAYVPZ010000296.1:0-6181 GCA_043757105.1 Aestuariivirga sp.
ATAACTCAGACATTGCAGTTCTCCTCCAAACTGCATATCTATTGAGTCCTCAAATCCATGATCCGCAATACCTATTCGTCATATGCGATTCCCCTGCCCTTTGGGGCATCAGGCGGCTCAGGCGGGGGATCAAGCAATGCCAGCGTTGGCGGTGCAGGTGGCAACGGAGCCATTGGCGGCGGCGGCGGCGGAGGCGGCGCTGGCGTTACTGCTGGTGCTGGTGGCAATGGCGGCAATGGACTTGTGATTATTTCCTGTTGGTGAGTGTTATGACAAACATTGAACGTGAGCTTGGCAATCTTGAAGCACGGATGCAGACGGTTGAATCTGAGTTACATGCAATCCGCACAGATGTGCGCGAGATTAGAGATGCTCTGGTCGGCCTTAAAGGCGGCTGGCGCATGCTGACACTGGTGATTGGACTGGCCGCAACCATGGGTGCGGTGCTCGGCAAATATGTGCCGCTGCTGATGGGGCATCGCAGCTAATTTTTTAAAGGAATTCCGATGACGAACTGGCCTAAGCAAAGTGAGGCAGACGCCTTCTATGGTAATCCGCGAAGACATGGCGCGGCGAATGTTGCCTCAGACTGGTATCGCCAAAATATTGTGATGATATCAGCACCATTTTTCATGCGCATGATTAAGCCTGTTGCAAAATTTCCAATGCACCGACGATGTGCGGAGGCAACAAGATTTTGGCTCGACGAAGTTTGGAAAAACGCTGGGCGTGATCAACGGGTGATTGACGACTGGGGACTGAGCGTTTTTTCCGGCTCTTATTGTTTTCGCACCATGCGCGGCCTGCAACATTTATCGATGCATGCCTATGGCTGTGCCATGGATTTTGATGCGCCGCGCAACGCGTTTCATGATCAGACACCACATTTTGCATCGCTGCGCCAAGAGGTGGTGGAACCCTTTTTAAAACTTGGTGGCGTGTGGGGCGGTGACTGGAATTGTGATGGTTCGTCAGCCGATGAACGCCGCGCTGACGGCATGCATTTTCAATTTGCCCGCATGGGTTAGAGCGTTTTGACTTTTCATGGAAAAGTCAAAAGCGCCCTAAGTTTTTATTTTCGATCAACTTTGCTGATTTTTGACGATTCCGTCAAAAGTCAGGTTGATCTATTCCGCTGCCGTGGCGGAACCACGGCTTTCAATGGAGATTTTAAAATGTTGAATGGATATAAAACTTATATTCTGGCTGGTGTGACTGTGATCGGGGCTTTGGCCTCTTATCTGGTGGGCGATATGAATATTCAGCAGGCTTTGGCAATTGTAATTCCTGCCTTGTCTGGTGCATTTGTGCGCCACGGTATTGCAACAACCGCTGCCAAATGAGCTGGTTATCGATTGCTTTGGGGCTGGTAAAACTCTCCAGCGCGCTCATCACCTATCTGCATGACAACAAAATGATTGATGCGGGGGCCGCAATGGCGGCCCTCAATTCATTGGAGAAAGCCAATGCCGCTATTGATAAAGGCCGCAAGGCTCGCCATATATCTGTGGCCGGTTCTGAGCTTCACTCTGACCGGATGCGCGACGATGACGAGTTTAAAAGGCCAGACTGACCAAGCCCCATTTTGCAGCGTCGCCGAACCGATTTATTGGAGCAGCAAGGATAGTGTACAGACGATTAAGCAGGTGAAGGCGCATAATGCTGTTGGGAAAACCCTGTGTTTTTGGGGAAAATAGTGAAATGACATTTGTTTTTCCCTACGGCCAAGATAGTCCTAACCCCTAGATTACAGTTTCAACAAGGCAAAAGAAGGACAGGTTTCAGGGTTGGTTGCATTAACGGATAATTAACTCTAGAGTTCGCCAAATACATTGTAATGCCCCAATTGAGACATGAAATGTCTGATAACAAAAAAATTGAACACCAAAAAGTCGATGAATTATTCAAGACAGTTCGCACGTTGATCAGGACAGGAGGTTGGGTTTTTGCTGCGTACTACGGATGGCAAGCAGTAGGAAGTCTAGCCGGACAAAACACCAATGTTGTACTTTCTCTGCTAGCGGATTTAAAGTTTACGATTACAATTGTTCTTGCTGGATCAGCGGCGGCATGGGCAGCTATAGAAAGAGTTTTAAGGCAACGTAAAGTAGTCGAAATGCAAGATAGGATTATCAAATTAGAAAAACTAATTGACCCAAAAAGATCTACGTCAGGCCTTTCGAGGCGGGGTCGAACTAACCTAAAAGACATAGAACACTGAGAATGGAGGGTGCAATGGATTCAATTTTTGGGCTAATCTCGCTGTCACTTCTGTTAGTAGTGCTTTATGGGCCATGGCAGCATGTCTGTACAGACTTTGCTAGGCAAATCATTTTTGAAAAGCGAGATGAAATTTTTGATCTCGCTGCTGCAGGAAAATTGGACTATAATTCAGCAAGTTATAAAAGTATTAGACTTTCTCTTGAGCGTTTAATTCGATTTGCTCATATGCTTACAGTTCCACGGTTGTTTTACCTCAAAAAATATTCGCCGTTGGTGTCTATCCCGGCTGCTCGAAGCATTGATGTCGCGATCTCTGAAATTGAAGATGTCGAAACAAGGCAGCTTGTGACTAAATATAAGTTAGAATGTGATCGCGCAATTTTACTTATGATGCTGCTGAAGTCGCCCATGACTCTGGTTTTTTTGACGTTTGCGTTGCCATTTTACTTTGTTCTCGCGCTTGTATGGAGGGATAGCGCGCGAGTTATTCTAGATAAAGCATCTGAAAGTACGGCAAGGAACGTTGAAAACGAAGCCAACGGTTATGACAAAGAGTTCGCGCTCTTAGTTGCTTAGATGATCGTACCTAGTGCAAAATATTTGAAGACCTTCGGCGGCTAAACTTAGTAATTAAGCCGTTCATCTTGTATTCAGCTTGCCCGCGCTATAGCTGGAGACTGAATTCTTTCGGGGGTATTTAGTGATGAAAATGATGTTTGTTTTGGGTGTTTTGTTAAGTGGCATTGTTAGTTGTGGTGTTGTCCCAGCTCAAGCCCAAAAAATGCCAGCACCGATGTTTCAAATGGTTGATAATTTGAGCCAATTTCCGGTCGCACCCTCCGAGGCAGCAATGATTGCCAAGGACAGTGTGCCGGGATCAAAGGTTTTGAATGTGAAGCTCTTGCCCTCTGGCGTTTATGCTGTCACTCTTAAGGTTGGAGGCAGCGTGACACGAGTCATGGTTGACGCAACATCGGGTTCCGTCGGCTAATTCTGGTTCACGCTGCCGCGATGCAGAAGGACTGGAACGATGCGCATACTTGTTGTTGAAGACGATGTTGACCTCAATCGCCAACTCGTCACGGCATTGACCGACTCTGGCTATGTGGCCGACAAGGCCTTTGACGGTGAAGAAGGACATTTCCTCGGCGATACCGAACCTTATGATGCCATTGTACTCGACATCGGTTTGCCAGTTATTGACGGCGTAAGTGTTCTTGAAAAATGGCGACGTGCTGGCAAGAAAACTCCCGTTCTTATTCTTACGGCGCGTGATCGCTGGAGTGACAAGGTGGCGGGCTTTGATGCCGGTGCCGATGATTATGTAACCAAGCCTTTTCACATGGAAGAAGTGTTAGCGCGGGTTCGCGCGCTGTTGCGTCGCAGTGCTGGTCATGCCACCAGCGAGTTGACATGTGGGCCAGTGGTGCTTGACACAACCAATGCCAAGGTGACGGTGAATGGCACAGCGATTAAATTAACCTCGCTGGAGTTTCGACTGCTGTCTTATTTGATGCATCACAATGGCAAGGTGGTGTCGCGCACCGAATTGGTGGAGCATCTTTATGATCAAGATTTTGATCGCGATTCAAACACGGTGGAAGTGTTTGTGGGCCGCTTGCGCAAGAAGCTGGGTGTGGATGTTTTGCAGACTATTCGCGGCATGGGCTATTGCATGAGCGAGCAAGGGAATGCGGGTTAATTCACTTTCGTTCAGATTGCTGGCGTCATCGTCATTAATAGCTGTGGTTCTGTTGGCACTGGCGGCATTCTTGTTGAATGCGTTGTTTCAACAAGCTTTAGAACGCAATTTTGATCAACGCCTTAAAGCAGCCCTTGATGGCATATTGGCAAATGTTGAATTGAGCTCTGATGGCACACCAAAACTTCAAGGGCCTATTGCTGATACGCGGTTTTCGTTGCCACTTTCAGGCTGGTATTGGCAAGTGACCGTTCCGGGCAAACCCGCAATTCTGTTGGCTTCTGAATCTTTATTAGAGCAGCATATTGCTGTTCCTGAATTGGCCATGAAACAGAGGGACTCGGATAGAATTGCAAGCTTTTCCGCTGTTGACAGCGAGGGCACGCAATTGCGTGTTATTGAGCAGCGTCTGAAATTATTTGGCAGCCAACAAGATTATTCATTTTTGGTGGCCGGAAATTTTGATGAGTTAAAAAGTGAAGTGGCCTCATTCCGGCAAACACTTTTTACTGTTCTCGGATTGCTTGGAGCGGGTTTACTTTTGGCGCTTTTGGGCCAAGTGCGATTTGGTTTGCGACCGCTTGCTGAAATGCAACATGCGTTGAATGACATTCGCGGCGGCAAAATTGAAATGCTGCATGATGATTTCCCCGGCGAGATTCAGCCGGTGGCTGATGAGCTTAATCTTTTGATGCAAGCGAATTTTGAAATTATTGAGCGGGCTCGCATGCAGGTTGGCAATTTGGCGCATGCGCTCAAAACACCGATCAGTGTTTTGACCAATGAGGCGCGCGACAACAAAGGGCCGCTTGCCGACAAAGTGAAAGAGCAGATTGATGTCATGCGTGATCAAGTTAATTTATATCTTGACCGTGCTCGACGTGCGGCACGCGCGCAAACAATTGGTTCTGCCACTGATGTTGAACCTGTGTTACACAGCTTGGCGCGAACTTTGACGCGGATCAACCGCGACCGCGATTTAAAAATTACGGTCGATGCGCCGACAACTCTGCGGTTTCGTGGTGAGCGCCAAGACCTTGAGGAAATGGTGGGCAATGTGATGGATAATGCCTGCAAATGGGCAAAGACGCGCATTCACGTCAAGGCCCAACAATTGCCTCCGGGTGCAGAGGACGGAAGATCGTGGATGATGGTAACTGTGGATGATGATGGTCCAGGCATTCCGGCAGCAAAACGAATTGATGCATTAAAGCGTGGTCAACGCCTTGATGAGAGTAAACCCGGTTCTGGTTTGGGAATGTCGATCATTTCTGAAACCGCTTCGATGTATGGCGGCGACATTGAACTAGCCGACTCCGAGTGGCGGGGTCTTCGGTTCAATCTTAAATTGCCGTCTATTATCTAAATATGAAAAAACCACTCTCAATAATTGCAATTAAATCTATTGCAGTTTCTTGTTGTATGATTTCAGATTCACCTTAACATGAATGTTTCAACAATATTTTGCGTAAGCCGCCTGCAACTATTGACCACACATTATTGAATGTGCTTTGTTCAAATAGAAATTCAATGCAACCTATAAGTGCACCAGAGATCGGTTAGCTCGTCTTGTTTACTGCCCCCAGTCGCAAGGAGGGCTGGCCGGGGGAGCGAGTCGTTAAGACTTGCTCCCCGTTTCTTATGCCGCATCTTGAATCGGAACACCGCGTTCGCGGTAAGGCGTGCGGCCATAAAAGGCCCTGTAACACTTTGAAAAATGCGACGGCGACGAAAACCCGCAAGCTAGCGCCACATTGATTACTGATAAATCTGTTTGCAGCAATAGCGAGCGTGCTTTTTTTAAGCGCAACTCTAGATAATAACGCTTCGGCGAACGATCCAAATATCGACGGAAAAGACGCTCCAATTGGCGTGTCGAAAGGCCTGCTTGTTTGGCCAACAAACTTGGTGAGAGCGGATCTTCTAAATTTTCTTCCATTTTTTCAATTATGGAAACCAATTTCGGATGACGCGCCCCGATGCGGGCGGGCAGTGACATGCGTTGGTTTTCGCTGTGATGGCGAATCGGCGAATGCAAAATCGCTTCAGCAACCGACGCAGCCAAATCTGGTCCATGTTGACTGGCTATCATAGTGAGCATCATATCAATGGCTGTTGTACCGCCAGCACTGGTGAAACGATCGCCGTCAATCTCGAACAAGCCACCCGTCGAATTAATTTCGGGGAAGGCTTCTGAAAACCCCGGCAGATTTTCCCAATGAATGGTGCAGCGATAGCCATCGAGCAAGCCAGCTT
>JAYVPZ010000297.1:0-23556 GCA_043757105.1 Aestuariivirga sp.
GGCCATCTATTGCGCCGCTCAATTCATTTTTGATTTTGACAGGCATGGAAACTTTGGGCCTTCGCATGCAGCGCCATTGCGACAATGCATTGAAGATTGCCACATGGCTTTCGAAGCACAAGAATGTGGCTTGGGTACAATATGCAGGTCTGGCTTCTGACAAGCATCATGCTTTGCAAAAGAAGTATTCACCCAATGGTGCCGGTGCGGTTTTCACATTTGGATTGAAGGGTGGATTTGATGCGGGCGTTAAAATGGTTTCATCCGTGAAACTGCTTTCACATCTTGCCAATGTGGGTGACACGCGCTCGCTCATTATCCATCCGGCCTCTACGACGCATAGCCAGTTGTCACCCGAACAATTGGTGAAGGCAGGTGCGGGCCCTGATGTGGTTAGGCTTTCAATTGGTATTGAAGATGCAGATGATATTATGGCTGATCTTGAACAGGCAATGAATTAATCATCGTCTTTTTATGAAGGTTCCAGACGGCAGCGGCCAAGACCAACATGGCCGTTGCCTGATGGGCCAAAGCAAATCCTAGCGGCACATGCATGAGCAGCGTTAATATGCCGAGGCAGGCTTGTGAAAAAACAAGATAAGCTAGTAGCATCGACGTGACCGAAAATGTTTTTACAGCATGCCACACCGCAATGATGAAAATTGTGTAGGCAAGGACGCGGTGATCAAATTGCACAGTCAATGCGTTTTCGAAAAAATTGTGCCAAACAGGTTGCATCACGGTTAGGCCATCTGGGATATATTTTCTGTCCATTAATGGCCACGTGTTGTAGCCCTGCCCTGCGTTGATGCCAGCAACAAAACCGCCTGCTGCGATTTGAATTATAATAAGCACAAATAATATGAGTGCTGTCCAAGAGTCTAGGCCATGTGGAAACAGATGTTTTTTATCAAGGCTTGCAACCGTCCAGATGATTGCTGCGAACAAGAGGCAGGCAAATGTCAAATGGGCGGCCAAACGATACTGGCTCACGTCCACTCGGTTCACCAAACCTGATGCCACCATGTACCAGCCGATAGCACCTTGCATACCCACCATAACTATCAGAAATAATATTCGAGGCCACATGCGCGCCTCTAATTTTCGTGTTCCCGCGAAATATAAAAAGGGTAAAAGCATTACAACGCCAATTAAGCGGCCGAGCTGGCGGTGCGCCCATTCCCACCAGAATATGAATTTGAATTCGGCTAACGACATTCCAAAATTTTGGAGCTTGTACTGAGAAGACAGTTTGTATTTTTCGAACAATGCAATCCAGTCAACTTGGTTCAATGGCGGGAGGGCACCTTGAATTGGGTTCCATTCGGTGATTGATAATCCGCTTCCAGTTAAACGCGTGGCGCCACCTATTATCACCATCAAAAAAACCATAAATGCCACCCATTTCAACCATGTGCGCACACTGGGTGCTGCGATTTGGGCACGTGAAATTGGAACTGTTAGAGCGGTGTCGACCATGATTTTAAATTAGGCCCTTGCACCAAAGCAGGCAAGCGCCTCTTGGCCGCAGGGCGCGGGGTTTGAGTTTCTGCTTTTTGTAGTTATAAAACAGCTATGAAGCTGCGCTCACGAAAACTCTATGGTACGATCACTACAGTCTTATTTCTCGTCATATATTCACTGGTCGCGATGGCAATTGGTGGCATGATTATTGTTGGTCGCGGTGTGCCGCTGGAATTACCGTTTTATATTTTAGCGGGTTTAGGTTGGCTGCCTGTCGCTATGTGGATCATTCGATGGATGTCAAAGCCTGATCCTATTAACTGACATTCACTTTTGAAAAGCGATTGAGCAAAGCCGTGGGTGTGCCTGAAATCAGGGCATCAATGTAACGTAGTTTTTGATAGCGGCCAGACACCATGATTCGAGGCCAAGCTTGGAGATGATTTATATGATCATCAAAGATCACGCCTTTGCGTGTCGTGACTGAGGCTTCATAGCCTGTTTTTTGAGCAATCATAAAATCGCGCGGGCCAGCGGCCGACTCATCACCATAAGGGTAAGCAAAGAACTTCACAGGTTCTCTCAGCTCATATTCGATAATGCGTTTGGATTCTTCGAGTTCTGATTTGCATTGTTCGGGCGTTAGTTTTTTCACCGCGTAATGATTCATCGTGTGGGCGCCAATTGTGCAAAGCGGATCTTGATTGAGTTTTCGAATTTCTTCCCAGGTCATAGCGACCGATAGGCACAGTTGTTTCAAGTCAATTTTATAACGCGCTGACAATTCGCGGATGACTTTGCGCTGTTCTAATTCTGGCATCGCGGCCATCTTCACGGACAGAATATTCCAAGCGACGTTCTTCTGAGCTTCTGTTCGTGTTTCAATATTGAAAGATTGATCAGCCACTGTAGCGCTGAAATTTTCAGTCTTCGCTATAATGTGTTCAAGAGCTCGCCACCATAGCTCGCACGATCCGTCAACAATTTTGGGTGTAACAAAAACTGTATAGGGACAGTTCAGCCGATTAAAAACAGGCTGCCCATAAACTTGATTATCTTTGTAACCGTCATCAAGCGTAAAAACTGCGAACGGCTTTCTATTTGGCTTGGGGTTCTTGATACGACCAACGGCTTCGGCCATTGAAACTGTTTCAAAGCCGCGTTTTCTCACAAGAATGATAATTTGCTCAAGAAATTCAGGTGTGATTTCTAATTTGGAATTTGGCGCAAACCCGGCTTGCAATCCGCCACCCGGACACACATGGTGCAAACAAAACACGCTGCCCCTGCCCTGAAATTTTTTGCGAAGGATATGTGATAATCCAGTAAAATGGATCACTTCGAGGCAGGCGCGAAGTAATGCGGCAGAAGCCATTTTACCCTCTACTCTTTTTGCTTTGAGCTTATGCCGAAGCGGCGCGGCGCATAGGTGTTTGCAACGGCGCATCAAGTTGTACAAACATCGGTGCCTTCACACCGTTGCTTTCCAATACTTGTGCAGCAGCCACAGCATCACGCTGACGGTTTGGGCTAGCAAAGATGAAGGCCGCTGGGCAATTTTTGACAAGCGATGGCGTAGAGGAACACGCTTCCCCTGCATGCACCAGTACGAAATCATAAATTGTATTCAAGGCCGACAAAACAGATTCAATTTTTTCAGCCATCCGGCTTGTGGTGTTTTGATTGCGCGATAGACCTTTGCGGATAATATGCACAGTTGAGTGCGGGTCACGGCTGATAATTTTTGTAAAATCTGCATTCCCCGCCACCAGGTCTGTTAGACCTGAACCAGCAGGCAAGCCCGCCAACATTTCCAAGTCTCCACCTTCTGACGACACATCTAGAATGACTACTCGTTTTTTGCTTTCGGCCAGCGTACGAGCCGTCGCAAGAGTAGCTAGGGCAGCGTCAGGCCCACCACTTCCAAGGCTGATAAATGAGAGTGCCTTGTAATTGCGACTTTCTTTCAAAGCTTGGCAAGAATTAGACAGTGCCATCGAAGCAAACTTTATGCCGACCGGAACCGCATTATTCTCGCCAGCAAAGAGCTCAATCGCGGCAATTCTTGAACCCGAAGCCATCATAGTTGCAACCGGTTCAATGACAGCCATTTGGGCTTCATGAATTGTGATGGGTGGCCGAATATCCGGCACGAGCTTAGAACCCACGATCATCGGCGGAATGTCATATGATTGCTCAAACTGGGCAGTGGCGACATGTGAACGGGTGGGAATGCGTTGGCCGCCTCTGGCAGCATTGGCTGCAGCAGACATCACCTCCATGACGAATGCCAAGCCCAAGCCCAGCGCCAATCCGGCAAACATTGTTAAGAAAATTGTCGGGCCAATTTTCGGAAAATATGGCATTGGTGGTACTGCGGCACGTTGAATGATGTGAGCTTTACTGGGTTGTTGGCTCGTGTCTTGGCGGGCGCTGGCATCAGCATAACGCGACAACATAGATTCTAAAAGTGTACGATTGGCCTGCGCTTCGCGTTCCAGACTCTTCAGTTTAACATCACTTATATTAGCACCAGACTCGCGGCCTTTCATTTTTTCAAGGTTGGCACGAAGTGCTTGAGCGCGTTCAGAGGCAATTTTTGCCTGACCCTGCAAACTGCTTACGACTTTCAAAGCCTCTTTTTTTATCCCACTATTAATCGATGCCAATTCCTTCTGGGCCGCTATCATTTTCGGGTGGTTGGGCAAATATGTTGCAGACAGTTCTGAAACTTTCCGATTTGCAGCGGCTTGTTGTTCACGCATATTTTGAATGAGAGGAGAACTTAAAACGTCTGAAGAAGATTCAATTGCACCTGCTGAAAGCATATTGCGAATTTCACTGGCGCGCGCTGTGGCTTCTTCCGATGCTGTTTCTGCAATCGTAATTTGACTGTTGAGTTCTGAGATTTGTTGCGTGCCAAGTGTTGTAGTTTGACCCTTTAATAAACCAGCCTCTGAACGATATTTTTCGACCGCATTCTCCGAGTCGCTCACCTTCTGGCGCAAATCGGTAATTTGAGTGCCAAGCCACTGGCGTGCACGATCAGTCGAGCCTGAATCGCTTTCACGAGTCGCAGCGACGTAAGCTTCGGCCAGCGCGTTTGCCACGCTTGCCGCAGCGACTTTATCATTCATACGGGACGTAATAGTGATGATATTTGAATCTTGGATACCAGATACCGTAACCTTCGTTGACATCGTTTTGATTGCGTTTTCACGTGGCGTGTAATGGTTTGGATCGTCTGTAAAGCCAGTCGCTATCATGATTGCTTTAACAGCACCGATTGCTTTTAAAGCCGGATTGAATTCAGGGTTATCCTGAAGTTTCAACTCATCAACCACGCGTCCGTATAAGTCACCAGATTTCAAAACGGCAACTTGGCTGGTGATTAACCGCTCATCGACTGGTGAAGGCGAACCCTGCTGTTGATCAGATGTCGCCCTTTCAAACGAAGTTGCAGAATTTTCGACAATCAGCTGCGCTTCACTTTGGAATGTGGGCTTGAATGCAAAAATCGTAATCAAGCCAATGCCCAGACCAATCAACGTCAACACCGTCAACATCATCTTACGATTCCAGATGCCGCGGATCACGTCCAAGACATTAAGTGATTGGGGTTGTTCTGCGCTCAGACTCATGAAGGGCGTTTACCTATTGATATGGCCTGCATTTGGGCCAAACATGGTAACTAATTCCTTAACAACAGATCAGAATGCTCAACTTAAGGTCTTGCTAACCATAAGTGTTTATCAACAAATCCATCGACCATTTGAAGACAATGGTTTTATGAGTGAGATCAGTGGGTATGCGTTATTTTTATGCGATGATTTGTTGCTTATTCCTTTCGGCTTGCGCCGATACTTGGGAAACAACGGGGCCAAATTCACCACCAGGTGGAACTGCTATTTTAGCAAATGGCAATTTGGCCGCGGGCCCTGAGGCCGTATCCAGTATTACACAAGTGCCTGATCATGGGCCAAACGGGCCGCTGCCCCCCTTTGGTACACGCGGCCATTCATCCGCATATGAATTTGCAACTGGTTACCGCGTTGGTTCCGGCGACAAGTTGAGTATTAAAGTAGCTGGTGAAACAGATTTGACAGGCGAATACCCCGTCGATGCATCCGGCGCTATTTCTATGCCTTACGTGAGATCACTTACCGTTGCTGGAATGACGACGCCGCAAATTGAAAATGCATTAACCGGCCGTTTGAGATCTGGTTATCTGCGCGATCCAAAATTATCGGTTCAAGTCACAACACTGCGACCATTCTTTATTTTGGGTGAAGTCACCACATCAGGCAGCTATCCATATCAAGCTGGCATGACAGTGCAAAGTGCTATTGCTGTTGGTGGTGGTTACAACACTCGCGCTGATAAGGCCGATGTGTTGATTACGCGCCGCAACGCCACGGGAACACAGACGTTCAAAGTGCCTGTGACAACTCAGGTGTTCCCCGGTGATATTATCTATGTGCGGGAACGCTGGTTCTAAACCATGCGGATCTTGCATGTTTTTCGCAGTCCGGTTGGTGGATTGTTCCGCCATGTGCGTGATTTGGTTAAGGCGCAATCTGAACTTGGCCATGATGTCGGTATTTATTGCGACAGTGCAACTGGCGGTCAAACTGCAGCGGAATTATTTTCAATCACAGCTCAATTTTGTAACTTAGGTGTAACCCGCGAAGCAATGTCTAAGCTTCCGGGATTGGGCGACATCGCATGTTCGCATCGCGCTCTAGAACTGGCACGTTCATTAAATGTCGATATTATCCATGGTCATGGTGCCAAGGGTGGTTTGTATGGGCGTCTGGCTGCTAAACTAGGTGGCAAGGCTGGTGTTTATACGCCCCACGGGGGCAGTTTGCATTATGACTGGAACAAATTTCCGGGGCCGATTTTTTTAGGAACCGAGTGGCTTCTGCGCAAAACTAATTCAGGCATGGTGTTTGTGTGCGAGTTTGAAAAGCAACTATTTGAACGCAAGATTGGCTTAGGCAAATGCAAGTCTGTTGTGGTTCATAACGGCTTATGGCCTGAAGAATTTTCGGATGTAAACGCCCCCTCCTCAGCCCGTGATCTCTTATTTGTTGGCGAGATGCGCCAACTCAAGGGTGTCGACGTTTTATTACGAGCGATTGCATTATTGAAGCCAAGCCGAATTGTAACTGCTACGCTTGTTGGTGATGGGCCGGATGTTGCGTCGTTCAAAGCGCTCGCAGATGAACTTGGCATTTCTGAACACGTTAATTTTGCTGGCCTGAAGCGCATGCCTGAGGCCATTAACCTTGGCCGAATATTCGTTCTGCCTTCCCGCAATGAATCATTTCCATATGTGATGTTAGAAGCCATTGCTGCGCATAAACCGATCATCGGCTGCGATGTTGGGGGTATTAGTGAGGTTGTTCCAAAGTCACAACTTTGTCTGCCAAACAACCCAGCGGAACTTGCTCGCCTGATTGAAAAGGTGCTTGATCAACCTCAAATAGCGGCAAAACAAGCACATGTTTTGGCTTCACATTTGAAACAGGGCAACACCGTAAAGGTGATGGCATCTCAGATTTTGAGTTTTTATCAAACTTGCCTTTAACTCTTCTTTAACCACGCCATTAACCGTTTCCATTAAGCAGCCAAAGCGGACTGGAACTTGCTGAACTGTCTGCAATCACATGTTGAATGTATGAATTTGAAGCAGGTCATGAAAGCAGATCCTAAATCACTAAATCTCGCGGCAGCCATTGATTTCAGCAAAATCGATTTAACGTCTGGGCGCGAACCATTGCGCCAAGCTTTGGGAGGATCATTAACCAATGCTCAGTTTGTGGCACCGCGTGTTGTTGCCGTTCTGGCAAGGGTTGGCGACGGACTGGTAATGTTCATGTTAGCTCTGCTTTCAGCACTGCGCGATCCAAGCTTCACGGCGCGTGTTGATAGCTCGGTGTTTTCTGCCTGTGGAATATTTGCTGCCATTGTTTTGCCTTTGATGTTTGAAATTTCGGGGCTCTACCGACTGGATAGTTTGTTGATGCCCGCAAAAAGCATTTTCAGATTGTTTGTGTCTTGGGCGCTGTTGTTTTCAGTTTTGGTGTTTACAATATTTTTGTTCAAGCAAGGCAACGGAATTTCGCGCGGTTGGCTGCTAACTTGGGCTGTTGCAGGTTTTGCATTTTTCCTTACCTACAGATTTTTTATTGCCGCCATGCTGCGCAGGTTTAACCAACATGGTCGGTTCAACCGACGTGCGGTTATTGTGGGCGGTGGAGAGGCTGCGGCCAAAGTTATCGCGAATTTGCAGGCCCACCATGATACGGGCATTTCTTTGGTTGGTTATTTTGACGACCGTGATGATAATCGTAGCCTTGCTGAGGCGCACGGTGTCTACAAACTGGGCGGCATTGACGACCTGATTGATTTTTCACGCTCCACCCGCATTGACAGCATCATCATTACATTGCCTGTGACAGCCGAAGACCGTTTGCTGCAAATCTTAAATCGACTTTGGGTTTTGCCCGTTGATATTCGCTTAAGCGCCTACGGGCAAAAACTGCGTTATCGGCCGCGCGCCTATTCCTATATTGGTAATTTGCCTTGCCTCGATATGTTTGACAGGCCACTTGGCGAATGGGGTCTCTTGATCAAATCAATAATGGATAAAGTTCTTGCATGTTTTGCAATTGTTGCGTTCTCGCCCATTTTTGCCGTCGTTGCCTTGGCTGTAAAGTTTGACAGCAAAGGGCCACTGATTTTTAAGCAGAAGCGGTTTGGGTTCAACAACGAGTTGATTGAAGTCTATAAATTTCGGTCGATGTACACTGACATGGCAGACGTTACCGCTAGCAAGCTGGTAACCAAAGATGATCCACGCGTCACACGCGTTGGTCGCTTCATCCGCCGCACCACTTTGGATGAGTTGCCGCAATTCTTCAATGTATTGCAGGGCGATCTATCATTGGTGGGCCCTCGCCCACATGCAACCAAAGCCAAAGCCGCAAACTCACTCTATGAGAATGTGGTGGATGGTTATTTTGCGCGCCATAAGGTAAAACCGGGTATTACAGGTTGGGCGCAAATCAATGGTTGGCGTGGTGAAACTGATACAGCCGAGAAGATTGAACGCCGCGTCGAGCATGATCTTTATTACATTGAAAACTGGTCGTTAACCTTTGATCTTTACATTTTAGCAAGAACTCCATTGGCCTTGCTGAACACGGATAACGCCTACTAAATGACTTCGCATATCTTGAACTCAGGCCGTTTTGGCTATGATGACGGCGTTTCACGTGTGCGTGCGGTAGTCGTCTGGTTGATTTTTGCAACCTCGTTTGTGGTAATATTTGAGCCAGCGCCGACTGACATCTTTTTTTTCATAGCATTGATTACATTGCTCTTCACAGGCTTGCACATACCACAGTCAATAGCTCCACTTATCCTGCTCCTATTGTTCTATAACTTTGGAGGGTTTCTGGGATTTGCAGTTGTCGCGACCACAGATGAGGCTCGGCAGTTTGTTATAACTTCGGTTTTTATGGCCGTTGCGGCTATTTTTGTTGCTTGCTTTTTATCAATTGATACCAAAAAGCGGTTTGAAATTATAACGTCCGGCTATGTATTTGGAGCAGTCGTCGCGAGCTGTCTTGCAATGTTGGCCTATGTCTTCCCAGCTACCGTCGGCAAAGTCTATATCGCTTGGGGTGCGAATGAATTGATTAGTTATGGAAGAGCCACCGGGCTGTTCAAAGATCCAAACGTCTTTTCAACTTTTCTGGTGTTTCCCGGCGTCTTGCTTGCACAACGCTTATTGGTGGGTGGAAGTCGCAGACCGCTTTGGGATCTATTGAAATTCGGCGTAATTTTCATCAGTTTGTTTCTTGCTTTTTCGCGTGGCGCCTGGGTCAACATGCTGTTGTCGACAGTGACTATGGTAGGATTAACATTCATGCTTTCTGAATCGGCTAACACGAGAGGCCGGATTGTATTTTACTCATTTGTTGGCTTGGTGATAATTTCGTTCGCATTGTTATTGATTTTATCTTCTCCCGAAATGCAGGCTATATTTCTAGATCGTTTTACTTTGGTAAAGAACTACGATGTTGGTGAAAGAGGACGATTTGGCAATCAGATCAACTCTATCCCCATGTTGCTTCAACTGCCTCTCGGATTTGGCCCCCTCCAGTTTGGCCATATCTTCAGAGAAGCTCCGCACAATACATTTCTAAATGCCTTCGCATCTTATGGTTGGATCGGTGGTATTTCTTACATCGCTCTCGTAGGATGCAACATCTACATAGGTTTATGGTGCGTTTTTACAAAGTCGCCTTTTCGCAACTATTCTATTCTAGTTTTCGCGTGCTTGGCGCAAATGACATTCCAAGGAATACAGATTGATACCGAACACTGGCGGCATTTCTATTGGATGCTTGGGATGATGTGGGGCCTGTTTGCCGCGACGGTGCAGTATGTTCAAAACAATGAAGTTCCCACGGTTCAAAACGATACTGAACAACTATGACTCTGAAAGCAAAATTTGTAGCATTTCTTAAGGACCCCGCAACAAAGCAATTACTTGGAAAAGGGTTATTGGCACTTTTCATTAAAATCGCGGCGGCTGGCCTGAGTTTTTTGATGTTTGTGTTGTTGGCCAATGCACTCAACGCCGAAGAATATGGGCGTTTTGCAATTGGCTTTTCATTAGCAATCACATTGTCAGTTTTTGCTGGATTGGGACTGGGCACCGCAGTTTTGCGCTATTTGCCTCAATACAAAACCGAACGTGATGGTCGTCGTGAACACGGGTTTCTCAGACTTTCGTTATCTCTAACTTTTCTCGCTCCTATCGCCGCTGGTGTTTTATTTTTTGGTGCCGTGCTCTTGTATCGTCAGTGGAACAAAGACGTAGCAACTGACTATCTGTTTGCTAGCATCCCGCTCATATTTTTTATGACGATAGCTGAGTTCGCTGCATGCCTCCTAAGGGCTTATGGTTTTACGTTGTTGTCAATGGCGCCTAGAGATATCCTATGGCGAATATTTGGCTGCGCCTTTGCCTTTTATTTCATGCTTTATGGTATCAAATCAAACTCGACCAGCGCGTTGCTTGCTTTGAGTGCGAGCCTTGGGGCAATCACGATGTGGCAACTCTGGCGAGCGAAAGCTGAAATCAAACCCGCACTCTATTCGAGTACATCAATCTACGATTTACCAAGTTGGAAAACCACCATTTGGCCAATGTGGGGTGCTGCATCGCTATATGCATTGGCTCAACAATTTGATATCGTAATCGTCGGATATTTTTTATCGCCAATTGAATCGGGTCCATATTTTGCTGCTCTCAGAACCGCAAATATGTTAAGTCTTCTTTTGGTTGCAGGTAATTTAATAAGCGCACCAATCATCTCAAAATTGTATTTTTCAGGTGAAAAAGTGGCATTGCATCGGACAATGCGCATGCTCAGTCTTGCTATTACGCTTCCAACTCTTGTGGGTTTTATAATTTTGATTTTTGCAGGCCACTTCCTGCTTCACCTTTTTAACCCCTCATTCGTAACTGCTTATCCACTTCTCATTATTCTAGCAGTCGGATTTACGTTTGACGCAATCGCTGGCCCCACGGGATACATGTTGCAGATGATTGGCGAAGAAAAAGCTTATCTCAAAATTATGGGTTTCGCTTATCTTATTACAATTATTTCGCAGTGCAGTCTCGCGTTGCAATTTGGTGCTTTTGGTGTCGCCATTCCCAATGCCTTAGGATTGATCATTGCAAACTGTTTGATCGTTTACAAAGTAAGAAAAACATTGGGATTAGACCCATCGATTGTCGGTCTGTTTGTTAAGGTAAAGTAGTTGATAAAAATGCAAACACATATTGCGGTTTTAATGCCCGTCTATAATCCAGGGTCTGAAATTAAAGAGACACTCGACAGTCTAAAAAATCAGACTTTGCCGTTCAAACTATTTGTAGTCGACGACGGCAGCACACGAAAACCGGATTATCAAAATCTTTTATCAGGATTAAACCATGAACTTATAACTCTCCCCAAAAATGTCGGCGTAAATGAAGTGCGTAACCATGCAATCAGTAGAATATTGCAACAGGGCTTCAAATACATCGCACTTATTGATTGTGGAGATATTGCAAAACCCCAACGGCTTGAACGACAGTATTCAACAATGGAGCGGCGGCCTGAAATAGATATTCTTGGCAGTGCGGTCCAACAGGTGTTTAAAATCACGGGCGTAGAATTTACACTGCGTTTTCCCGAAGAGACAGAAGCTGTAAAGCGTTTGATTTGGTCAAACATCCCGGTTTGTCATCCAAGCTTGATGATCCGAAGCAATGTTTTCGAAAAAATAGGTGTCTACTCCAAAACCTATAGTTATGCCGAAGACTATGAGTTGATGTTTCGGGCCACCAAGGCAGGGTTATTCATTGCAAACTTGCCAGATGTGCTGTTGGAAAAAATTGAAACAAGCGACAGCGTATCTCATAAACAACGTTCATTGCAGCTGCAAAGTCGCCTCAAAATCCAATGGCAATACCGCAATCTTCTCAATCCATTTTCAACTTTGGGATTAATGCGCACACTCGTGCTGAGTAGAATGCCTACAAATTTTTTGAATAGTTTAAAAAAATATCTTTCAAAGAAAACCAATTCAGCTGCTTAGAAAACTGAAATTAAAACGATCACACTCAAGATTTGGTCGGAGCGACAGGATTCGAACCTGCGACCCCTAGTCCCCCAGACTAGTGCGCTACCGGGCTGCGCTACGCTCCGACTTATGGCCTGCGTGTAGCATCCCTCAACATAAAGTCCAAGCTTAAAGCTTTGCTGCCTGATTTTGACCAAACAGCCAGAACATATCGCCTCTGCGTCCGGTTAGTTTTTGAGTCTCGTGACCAACAATAATTCCCCATGCTAGTTCTGCGGAGATCACTGCAAGCCCAACTCCGAGTAAGCCGAACAGAGGTTGGATAATCAACCAGCTCGCTACCAAAATAATAACACCTACCACACAAGCCATGGCGGAGCGCACTTGATAGCCACCGATCGAAAGCATGTGTTGGTTCATGCCGCTTATCGCACGCACGGCTTGGCCAACAATGAATAGCACAAGCAGCCAATGCCCTTGCGCATAAGCGGTTCCAAAAAAGCCCAAGAAGTAGCGTCCAAATATTATTGTGGCAAAAAGTGCAGCAATCACAGTACCAATCGTCATCAAATTCATCCGCATCAAAATAGAATTTGCAGTTTTTGAATCATGCATTGTAATCGCTTGGGTGAGATCACTGAGAACAAATTGCTGAGAAGCTTGAATAATAAATCCGGCCAGACTCGCGAGACGAATTGTTAGACCCAGCAACGCCACTTGTTCGTGCGGCAACAAAAAACCACCGATCAACGTCACGACGTCAGCAAACAATGTCGTCACAGCAGCCACGATCATGAGCGCAACTAACCTGCCTCGCAAAGCCGCGGTGAGTTTTGGTTTCACTTGACCCCAGTAGCTAAACTTCAATCCACCGGGCCTCATGAGCAATGCCCAAACTGTTGCAACGATGGTGTTGGAAGCAATGAAGGCCCAAAGCACATGAACAAGTGAAAGGTGGTAACCTAACAAAAATCCTCCCGCGACATAGATGAAAAATAGACTGGGCCTAAAAATAAAGTCTGGCAAAAAAGCTAGCCGATAGCGGCGTAAAGTGTTGGCGAGAGAACCATTATACCGCATAACGCCCGACGGAATTGCGGAAAGGCAGCCAAAGATCAACGCAATGCGGAGGCCCGGATCAATTGGTGCAAACACCACAATTAAAGCGATCACAGCAAACAATATTGCGGTCACGCATGCAAAATCCCTCAGAAATGCGCCGTGAAATGCGCTAACCAGTCGGTTCAAACCAAGCGTTTGAAAACGGGGCAATTGGGTCAGCGAAAGCGAGGGATAGCCCGCAGTTACAACCAAGCTGAAAATTGCCGCCATCGACATAGCCAGAAAGATAACACCTACATCTGCTGCGGGAAAATTTCGCGTCAACACCAATTGAGTGATCAGTGAAATGCCTGCCCCGGCCAAACGTGAACCCACGCTGCCAATGGCGAGTTGAATCATTTTAGCAAGGGTCATGTGCGGAAAATCCGCGTTCTGAAATTACCGATCAAACGGGTCGAGCATTTTGCGCGCATCGGTCAAATCCTTCAGCGCAGCTTTTAATGCATCAGACTGAACTGATGAAAGCTTATGAATAATCTTTGGTGCTTCACCAATTGGTCTGGCAACACCTTTACCAAGGCGTGGTGCAACTTTTGCTGTTCCAGGAGGTGGCGCACCTTCACGGGCTGCATCACCTTTGCGCGGCATAACTTCACCACGGCCAATGCCCACAACATATGGCCCGCCTTCTTCCTTGAGAATGCGTTGCACACCGCGAATAGTATAGCCTTGCGAATAAAGCAGCGTGTGAATGCCTTTCAGCAATTCAATATCAGCCGGACGATAATAGCGCCTGCCGCCTGCCCGCTTCATTGGCTTTATCTGGGTAAACCTCGTCTCCCAAAAGCGCAGCACATGCTGCGGAACGGTTAATTCCTCAGCAGCTTCACTGATCGTACGAAAAGCATCAGGTGATTTATCCAAGCTCAAACTCCCGTCCCCCGTCCGTCGCGTCAATCAATGTCGCCGGGTTCCTCGCCGTTGATAACATTTTTCATAATTTGGCTAGGCCTGAACACCAAAACGCGACGTGGCGTAATTGGCACTTCTTCGCCCGTTTTAGGGTTGCGACCAATGCGCTCGCGCTTGCTGCGCACCATAAAGGTTCCAAAAGATGAAAGTTTAACTGAGTTTCCCGCAACAAGTGCGTCCGAAACCAAATCTAAAACCGTGTTGACCATATCGGCCGATTCAGTTCGAGACAGGCCAATATCTCTATGCACCACTTCGGTGAGATCGGCGCGTGTCAGAGCCTTACTGCTCATGTAACCCCCTGGTTAATATAACCGACTCATAGCCCTCAGGGCATATTCGGTCAAGTTAAGATTCCATCTTCTCAATCACTTAAGCGCAGTTCTTAATATCTGGCAAGGGCCGCACCCCAAGTGAATCCGCCACCCATCGCTTCCATCAAAACCAATTGTCCACGCTTGATACGACCATCCTTCAAAGCCGCATCAAAAGCCAGCGGAATCGAAGCGGCAGAAGTATTGCCATGGCGGTCGAGAGTCATGACAAATTTGGCTTCAGCAACGTCCAGTTTTTTCGCTGTTGCTTCGAGAATGCGTTTATTGGCTTGATGCGGAACATACCAATCAATCTCGTTGGACGTAACACCAAGTTCGGCAATGGTGTTTTCAATAACAGAAGTCATATTAACGACGGCGTGTTTAAAAACCTCCCTGCCTTCCATGCGAAGATGCCCAACTGTCTTTGTTGTTGATGGCCCACCATCCACATAAAGCTTGTCCATATATCTCCCATCGGAGCGCAGCTTTGATCCAAGAATGCCTTGATCGGAATTGTCGCCCTTGCCTTGTTCTGCGGTGAGCACAAACGCGCCAGCGCCATCCCCAAACAGCACACAAGTGCCCCGGTCAGTCCAATCCAAAATACGTGAAAAGGTTTCTGATCCAATAACCAAAACACCTTTGGCCTGTCCCGCGCGGATCAGTGCATCTGCAGTGGTCAGCGCATACACAAAGCCAGAGCAAACCGCTTGCAAATCAAAAGCGGCACCTTGCAAAATTCCAAGATCGGCTTGCACCATTGTAGCGGTCGCCGGAAATGTATTGTCGGGGGTTGAAGTTGCTACAATCACCAGATCAACATCTGCGGCAGTCATACCAGCATCAACCAGCGCTTTGCGGCTGGCCTCCACTGCTAAACTGCGAGTGGTTTCGCCCTCGCCTGCAATATGACGGGCGCGAATGCCAGTGCGTTCGACAATCCATTCATCGGTTGTATCAACAATCTTGCTTATATCGGCATTGGTCATGATGCGCGCAGGCAGCGCTGTTCCAACACCCTTAATAACGCTTCTAATCATGGACTGGGCTTACTCCGCGGCTTGGACTTGCTGTTGCATCAACACCGAATTAACGGCTTCGACATCAGCTGCAATTTTTGCGACCAATCCGTTTTTCACCATATCAACAGCCACATCAATAGCTGTGGCAAATCCAAGTGCATCGGTGCCGCCATGACTTTTCACCACAACACCATTTAGGCCAAGAAACACGCCACCATTATGTTTGCGTGGATCTAAGCGTTCACGCAATGCATGGAAGGCACCACTTGCGAGAAATGCGCCGAGCTTGGTAAGTAAGGTAGAGTTCAGTGCGGTTTTTAAAAAAGTGGTGAACTGTTTGGCGGTTCCCTCAGCGGCCTTCATGGCCACATTGCCAGTGAATCCTTCGGTTACAACAACATCAACTTTTCCTTTGCCAATGTCGTCGCCCTCCACAAACCCTGCGTAATGCAAAGGAAGTTTTAGCTCGCGCAGCAAACGGGCCGCTTCCTTAACGTCTTCATTGCCCTTCACTTCTTCAACGCCAATATTGAGAAGTCCAACGGTGGGGTTTTCGATACCAAACAAACAGCTGGCCATAGCCTCGCCCATAATCGCAAATTCTAAGAGCTGGCGGGAATCGGCACCCACTGTTGCGCCCACATCAAGCACCACGCTTTGGCCGCGCGTCGTAGGCCATATGGCAGCAATCGCAGGCCGTTCAATGCCGGGCAATGTGCGCAGAATAAACCGCGACATCGCCATTAACGCGCCCGTATTGCCAGCTGAGACGATAGCATTCGCCTCACCCTTATGCACACTATCAATTGCAAACCACATGCCGCTTTTATTTCGGCCACGGCGCAGTGCTTGGCTTGGCTTTTCGTCCATCGCAACGGATATTTCTACGTGGCGTATTTGAGCAACTGTTGCCAGTTTCGGATTTTTATCAAGCCAAGGTTTCATCTTGGCTTCATCGCCAAACAAAATGAACTTCAAACCCGGGTGGCGCACCATAGCAATAACCGCAGCAGGGATCACCACTTCGGGGCCTAGATCACCGCCCATTGCATCAAGCGCGATGGTGAATTTATCATTCATATATGCTCAAAATCCGATTCTGTTGGTCTCGTTGCTTAACGCCTAAGATAAAGGCTTGTGGAACTGAGACAACATCTAATTTAGGTTGGTTTTTTTGGTGTTTCATTGGCCGTTTTGAGGCTTGCAAAAGGCGAGGGCTTCTTTGGCAGAGGGGGCGCTAATTCTGGATCGCTCGCAAATTCCTCCCCTGATTTTCGAGGATAAGCGTCAAGTTCAAGTGCTAGCGTCTCTGCCACCAGTTCTCCTAAGTCCACTTCGCCATTTTCGATCAGATCGGCGTCTTCTTCAATGCCATCAATTGCAATTTTAGGCGGCAAGAAGAATCTCTCAACTTCAAATTTGTGAGTCCTGCGAAAAGCCTCAAGACTGACAATCGAAACCTGCTCTAAATCCGCTTCAAATTCACCCGTCACGCGAAGCCCGCCACCGCGCCAAGGCGTTGCGATCAAATGGGCTTTCAATTGGTAGATGGCGGGCAAATTTAGGCGTATTGCCAATGCCGTACATTCTTTTGAATCAGCCGCAAATATCTCATGGCTGCCCTTGCGTGGCACGCGGTCAACAATAATTGGTCTCGAAAACTCAAGCTTTGGCATTTTGGATTTCATGACTGCAAATCCAATTCGCCATCAAGCAATTTCGACGTGGGGGTCGATGCTAACTTGGCCTTTATATCCTTTATCCAACTGGCCAGCTCCAAAGCCTTGGGATTTGCAACCCCGGCATAAACATTGCGCTGCAAGGCCTCAACCTGCGCGTTAATGCTCTGATCTGTGGCTAAGGCATAAGCCTTGATGCGACCAGTATAGGCTTCCGCCATAGGCCTTATTTTCTTGGAAACTGATAGATCGCCAACGCCCATTTCACGCAAGGTGCGGTCTAAATCGCTAAAAAATACGTCGGTCAATCTCTGGCGCAAGCCTTCGCCTTCACCCTTTAGCCGGTCGAGAACCAAAAACATGTGCAGCACAATCATATCAAAGCGACCATCCAATGTGTCAGGCACTTCCATTTCGGCATAGAATTTCTCTTGCCGCGCGGCTGCCACAATCGCCGCATAGAGACGAGACGCTGCGTCTGGTTTTCGGGCGAATAGTTTGCTCAAAATCATCGGCTTGCCCCTTGGGCTGGTTGCGGGCAAAAGGTGTTTGAAATTTCAGTTGGGATAAAAGATTCGGTCATGATGGGTTTAGTACGGGGCAATAGAGCCTCTCAGTTGCTGATTGTTGGTCTCGTCGCAAGCCTTATGGCGGCTTGTACGCCTCAGATCAACCACCGCGGCTATTATCCCAAAGCTGGTGCGTTCGCTCAAGTGCAAGAAGGCATGGCAAAATCCGAAGTTGAAGGCATTTTAGGTTCCCCTTCCACTACCGCTTCAATCAACTTCCAAGGCGACAGCTATTACTACATCACCAGCACAACCGAAGCTAAGTCATTCCTAACGCCTGTCGAGACCAGCCGGGAAGTTATCGCCGTGCGTTTCACACAAAATGATCAAGTGGCTTCAACAGCGCAATATGGTTTGCAAGATGGGCGCGTGATAAACGTTAACTCCAACAAGACACCCGTCACAGGGTCAGAGCTTACACTGCTGCAAGAACTTTTGCATTCGCTAAGCTCCGCTACACCAGGCGTGGGTGGCAGCGATAGCAATTTGAAACGGAAATTCTAACTTGATTCAATGAACCGGCATAACGCATGACATCGACCACCTCCGCTTCCAATCCTGCGCGAGGCATTCTTTTTGTACTTGCCGCCGTGTTTCTGTTTGCTTGCCAAGACGCTGTGGGCAAATATCTCTTTGCGTCTTACTCCGTGCCCTTTGTTCATGCTGTGCGGTACGCCATCAATCTCATTCTGATGGTGGTTCTGTTCCTTCCAAGCAAAGGTTTGGAGATCCTGAAAACTGACCGTATTTGGTTGGTCGTCGTGCGAGCGCTGGCATTAGCTTTTGGTTCGCTTTTTGGGGGGCTCGCTTTGCAAGCCATGCCTCTGGCTGAAATGGTCAGCATTCTTTATCTTGGCCCATTGGTCATATTGTTTTTATCCAAGCCTGTTCTTGGTGAAAAAGTGCAATGGTATGGTTGGGTTGCAACTTGTCTGGGTTTCGTCGGTCTGCTATTTATCGTTCGACCCGGCACCAATCTTTCAACTATAGGACTGTTTTATTCATTCTTGTGCCTCATCACAGCCGTGATTTACCCCATCACATCGCGCCTCCTTTCCAAAACGGAATCAACCGAGACTTTGATGTTCTATGTCGCCATCGTGGGCACTGTGTTTTACGGCGTCCAACTGCCTTGGAATTTGCCCTCGTCAATACCAGCCTCCACTGATTTAGGACTTATGGTGATAATCGGTTTCACATCACTGGTCGCTCACAGCCTATTCACCATGGCCTATGCGCGCGCATCGGTCTCGCTGCTTGCACCGTTTACTTATGCACATATTGCTTGGGTCACTTTGCTCGGCTGGATATTCTTCAAACAAGTGCCTGACAAGGTCACATTCGTCGGCATAGCGCTGGTCGCTGCTGCAGGGGTTAGCAACGCCGCGCTGAACCATTCATCATCGCGCAGGACGGAACTCATCGTTGAGCCTGTAGAGTCATAGACATGCAGAAATAATATTGTGGGAACGCAAAGATTTCGCAGCTGACGAATGTTCTGCACACTCATGAAAAGTCAAAAGGTATTCGCTCCGCCGCAGAGAACATTCAAACCGTTGATGATCGTTATCCAGCGGAGTTTAAGAAAATGAGTGGGCGCTAGTTCAGCAGCGCTCGCAATTATTTACTTCAACGGTCACATGCGCCAAGTCTAGTTCTTTCAAACGCGCCTTATAAACATCAACTGTCACAGCATCATGTGTGACCACAGAAACAATCGCCGCTGCCCTGCCTGGTGCCACATCCCAAAAATGCAAATCAGCAATTTTGCTATCGCCATCGCCTTCAATCAGCGCTCTAATTTTCTCGCGCACTTCATTGCCAACACTACGATCCAGCAACATTTTCATCGATGATTGAATGAGCGAATAAGCCCATTGTGCAATGATGAACGCGCCCACCAATCCCACCAGCGGATCAAGAAACCCCCACCCCATAAACTTGCCACCCAGCAAAGCTAAAATGGCCAGCACTGACGTCATGGCGTCCACGACGACATGCGCATAAGCCGACTTCAGATTCACATCGTGCTCATGGCCCTTGGCGTGTTCATGCCCGTGGTCGTGGCCATGGTCGCCACCCACATGAAGTAAGCGAATTGAAGCCAGATTGACAAGCAAACTCGCCACCGCAACAATCAGCGCTTCGTTGAATGCAATAACGCCGGGGTGCAGCAGCGACCAAATTGAATCACCCGCCACAAACACTGCAACGAAAGCCAAGATCAACGCGCTCGAATATCCACCCAGCGCATGCACTTTGCCCGTGCCAAATGCATAAGAATGGTGGTTCGCTTGCGTTCGCGCAACGCGGTAAGCCAAAAATCCAATGCCAAGAGCGACGGCATGCGTGGACATATGCCATCCATCGGCAAACACCGCGATTGAATTGAAATAATATCCCAGCGCAATTTCAACCACGGTCATGGTCGAAGCCAAGATCAAAACCCACAAAGTGCGGCGTTCACTTTCTTGCTCGTGGCCGAAAGCAAAATCATGGGAATGTTCCCAACGGGAATTATCATGTGCTAGTTTGAATTTGTAATCGGTCATAGATAGACGTTAGCAGGTGAATTCTTAAATGTAAAAATGTCATTAGTCCTATGGGTAATGTTGGGGCCATTTCCCGAAATAAATTTATACTTGCTGTACCAGCTGGAAGCGAGAATTCGAAAGTGAAGTTGACGGCCAACCATATTTTATGATATGGCTAGCCATATTATGAAGACCACAGTTGTCATTCCCGATGCACTTCTGGCTGATGTTCAGAAAATTGCAGCAAAAAACAAAACCACATTCCGCGCTTTGGTGCAGGAAGGTTTGCTCCATGTTGTGGAACAGGATCAGAAAAAGAAAAAACCGTTCAAGCTGAAAGATATGTCGGTGGGCCCTAAAAAGGTCAACGAAAAGCTGGTCGGACTGCAATGGGAAGATATTGTTGAATTGGCATATGGAGATCGTGGCTGATAGCGCTCGACACCAATATCCTTGCTTATGCGCATCGCCGTGACTCGCCCCATCACGCAGCAGCATTTCCTGTTTTAAAATTGGTTTGTGAAGGTGATGCCAATTGGGGAATCCCTTGGCCATGCATTCATGAATTCATTGGCGTGGTTACAAATGATCGCGCCTACCCACCAGCATCAACCATCGAAGAAGCCTTTGCCCAAATTGAAATGTGGATGGGCAACAGTAATTTGAAATTACTCGGCGAAGGCCCCTTTCATTTGAACACACTCAAAATGCTCGCCTTGGATGGTAAGGTGAAATCTGCAAAGATCCACGACGCCCGCATTGCGGCAATATGTTTGCAGCACGGCGTGAGCGAGTTGTGGACGGCGGATAGGGATTTTTCGCGGTTTCCGAAGTTGAGGACGCGGAACCCGTTGGTGGGGTGAATTGACATCAAATCCATTTAAATAGAGAAATAACTGCATGATGCACTTGGCACAGATATCACCAATGCAGCTTCCTCAAATTCAGATCAGTTTGAAAAATGACATTTCAAATCTTTCTCTATTGTTGAACGTGTTTCAACTCCGCGTTTGGTAATCTTGTATTCTTTTTTACCACTATTCTGTAAAGCACCTTTTGCCAAAAATTCGTCAATCATGTCTGAAACTAATTTTGGATGAAAACCATGAGAAGAATTTTTAAAATCCAACTGTCCGATTTTTGTCATCTCAGCTATAAGTTCAAGATAATTCTTGGTGTCATCAGATAAGGCAGAAAGAAAAATCATCCGCTGTCTCAATTCAGAATAAGTCATTGTACTACTCCTGCATTTTCAATATGAGATTTGATAGATGTTTCAACTAGTTTCTTCGCATTTGACCAAAATCCAAGGGCGAATTTTTCAATTTCGTCACCATCAGCTTTCCTGCTACTTCTCAAAGCGTCTCCCGCAAAAAAAGCCATAAATCTAGCTTCCCCTGCCGACATGTCTCTTTGCATTTTCAAGTAAGGGGAAATCTTTTCAGCGGCTATAGCTTTGCCATTTTCTGCAATAAACATTTGCTTTTTTCCATCAGGCAAATGAACTGCTGGTACACAATCACCTAACAATCCTGACGCTGAAAATTTCGAAAAAATCTCGGTGGAAAAATTAGTTTTAGCTTGCTTAAATGAGTCAAAATCTTCGAGTGGAAGCTTCTTCACTTCGGGCAAACCACCTTGGGTTAAGGCAACCTCGCTAAAAGTTTTATACTCAAAATTTACGTGTCTGACATTATCCTTCTTTCGAAAAAGAAAAGTCTCAAGCAATGTCTTCAACAATGGATAGGCTCGAGAATAAGGCTCGGGATAAGGCCCTAAATTTTTCGTTAGCGCATTGAGAACATCAAAAAAAGCAGATCGCAACCTAGTATCGTCGAACTCACGAAAGTTTTTGGGCTCACATGGCAAAAGCCTTAGAATTCCATTCGTTTCGCTAATAATTCCGTAATTTTTACAAATTTCGCCTATCGGGCCATTTGGTTCGTTGAGCGCGACAACAATTATTAACCCAAGAGCCTGCCTCAAAACCGACTTCTGCCGTAAGGAACTCTTGTGATAAATAAGCGTTTTGTATGTTAGATAGCGTTGATGACAAAATGCCTCAATTGCGGTAAGTGCCTTTACGCTGGGAGCCATGACTATTTGGTCAGTTTCATCCCTGCACAGTGTGAAACTTCTTACAATTCTATTTAAATCAAACCTCCCTGTTTCTAGAGCGGAGGCCAACGGATCCCTAATAACATAGTCAAGGCGATCCGCATCGATTTGGGAGGAGACAATCCCTTTTAGTGTCATAAACAATGACTTAATTGGACCTTCAGGTATTGAATCTAATGAAGCCTTCTTTTCCGCACAAAGGAGCAAGACGACAAAACAGATTTCCAAAAGTAATCTTTGATAAACAGCAAAATTTTGATCAGCGGGAAGGCCAGTCCACCTTATCTCCTCAACAACCCGAAGGCTCCTTAACTCATGTATTTCCCGATCTAGAATTAGCGCTTTTAGCTTTTCTTGGGGAACATTCAGGAGTGATGACAAAGTATTAAGACGACGATCTAAATCTTTTTCTTCTCTCGTGCTTGAATAGAAGGCGTCTGTCCAAGACTTCCGTTCAACAACGGACAGCTTTTGTTCTAATGATTTAGAGATTTGTGGGAAATAATGCACCAAGCTTTCAAAGGATTTGACTACTTTCTCAAATTCATGGCTCATTGGCAAATGCCCAATGTCATGTGTCAGTCCAGCCATGCGTAGAGATATCCAAAGGGAATTCACTAGGAATTCCACATCATACTTCAAGCCACCTTCTTGCTTTAATTCTCTTAGTTCTTCTGAAGTCAGGGTGTTATGCCTAAATCTACATTCATTACCGACATACTTTTTCCAAGCATCTTTAAAGACTACCTCGGGCGCTCCATTGCCAGTTGCATCACCATAATTCTTTATGAACTGATCAATGAACTGATCGGCAGTTTTTAAGAACTTGAGCAAATCATCCTTCGAAGAGTTTCTAAGACTATGAACCAAAATTCGTCCGCAAAGATGCGACACGCCTAAGCTGTGCACAAATCTCGAGTTTTTGTTACACGGATAGACAGAGTAAGTGGAAGAGTTTTGCCATACAAAATGAAGCCTTTGAAAATAAGGGCTGTCAATAATTGCGGTTTCAAAAACAGATGGCGAGATGTAGTCATGAACAACATCTCTTATTGGAGATAACTTTCCATGGCCTGCTGCCGGTTTCACGGACGGTTGCTTAAGTTACTTTCGCTCTCCTTTCAAATTCCATAGGGCTTAGATATCCAATTGTCGAATGGCGACGT
>JAYVPZ010000298.1:0-1610 GCA_043757105.1 Aestuariivirga sp.
GATTCAGACCACTCGCTGATTTTAAGCGACGTTACACCCGCTTTGCGCCCAAAGGTTTCAATGCGACCGGCATAGTCATTGGCCAGCATTTTTTCTGGGCCAGTTTTGAGTTTGCCGATCGCTGATATGTGGAGGCGCAATGCTTACTCCGCGTCGCGGCTTTCCATTGTGCCTTGTTCCATGGGCGAATGCTCCGACCAAAGTTTTTCCAAATTATAGAAGCTACGCACTTCGGGACGGAAGATGTGAACGATCACGTTGCCAGCATCGACCAACACCCAATCACTTTGATCAAGGCCTTCGACACGAATGTCTTTTTGACCTGTTGCTTTGAGCTTGGTGACCAATTGATCGGCGATGGCTGCAACGTGGCGATTAGCGCGACCTGAGGCAATAACCATGCCGTCGGCCATAGACGAGCGGCCCACAAGATTGATGGCAATGACTTGCTCGGCTTTGGAATCATCCATTGAATCCAAAATTACATTCATCAAAGGCCAATCGGGGCCAGCGTAACGTGGGCGTGTTGGGGCGGCAACTTTGATGATGGCAAGTTTTTTTGCTTTTGCGGCAGGCGCTTTTTTAGCCACTGCCTTTTTTGCGATAACTTTCTTTGGTGTTACTTTTTTGACGACTATTTTTTTGACGACTGTTTTTTTAACGGCGGGTTTCTTTGCAGCAAGCTTTTTTGGAGCTACTTTCTTGATTGGCTTTTTTGCAGCGACCTTAATGGCTTTCTTGATTGCCTTCTTTGGCACTGCTTTTTTGATCACTTTTTTTGGCGCAGCCTTGACCGCTTTTTTCAAAACTTTCTTTGGCGCAGCTTTTTTAACAAGCTTCTTTGCGGCCTTCTTAGGCGTTGCTTCTACAGTTTTTTTTGCAGCCTTTTTTGGTGCAATTTTTTTGATGACTTTCTTCGCAACAGCCTTGGTGGCTGGTTTTTTTGCGGTGACTTTTTTGACAGCTTTCTTTGCGGTCTTCTTCACTGGTTTCTTGCTCAGGGCCTTATTCCTTGTTTTGATGGGAAACCCATACCAAATAATTGTTCAATGTGAAACTGCTTTGACGCTTTGCCGGATTGCAGTCGAACTTTCAGGGCGAAGGGGCATTGAGATGAAAACCCAGGCCGGGGCATGCTGCGTCGCCAGTAGACCCGCTTGATCATTGCTTAAGCGATATTTCCGGTAGCGCAGGGCGGCTTGGCCACTTAGAGCGCGCACCGAATATCCGGGCCTGGCGAGGACTGCGATGGGAAGAGTTTCTATAATCTGTGTCCAATTATGCCAGCGATCTAAATCCGCAAAACTATCGGCACCCATGATCCAGACGAAACGGGCTTTGGTCATGGCTTGCTTGAGGGCGCTTAAAGTTTGCGCCGTGTTGTGGCTGTGGATTTGTTTTTCAAGATTTGTGACCTTGAAGTTGGGATGATTGGCGATCTGCTCTGTGTGGGCAAAGCGGGCTGAATATTCCCCGGTTTCCTTTATGTCTTTGAGGGGGTTTTGCGGTGAGACGAGCCACCACACGCAATCAAGCTGCAAACGTTTTAAAGCATAAAGTGCAACCATGCGGTGACCGGCATGAGCGGGGTTAAAGGAACCGCCGAAAAG
>JAYVPZ010000299.1:0-6112 GCA_043757105.1 Aestuariivirga sp.
AAGCAATCGGCAACATTTGCAGTTTGTTCACGGACGAAGAATGCTCCAACTACTTCACCGCAGCTGGATATGGATTCAATTGACCATCCGATGCTCTAACCGCTCTTTTCCTTCATCATCTTGCCAAACTTGGCTTCGGCCTGCCCTGCCGTGTCTGTGTCTAATCGAACAGTCAGAAGCGTGCGCCCATCTTCGAAGCTCTTTGTCTCGAACACTTCGCCGCGCTGATAGAGCCAAGCCAAGCCCTTGCCGTCTGATGGATCGATGGTGATATTGTAAAGTGTGCTCGACTTGCCAAGGCGGTTCTCAACTGCGTCTAACAAGCGGTCAACGCCGTCGCCTGTCAGTGACGAAACCAGCACCACATCCTCGCGCCGCGCCGAAATCGCCTTACGGTTGGCTAGCTCCGTCTCATCCAGCAAGTCAGACTTGTTCCACACTTCGATGATCGCGCTGCGGCGCTGTTCGTCAATGCCTAGTTCCTCAAGCACCAGCTTCACATCCTGCGCCTGCGCTTCGGTCTCCTTATGGCTGATGTCGCGCACATGCAAAATCACATCGGCCGCCAACACCTCTTCAAGCGTGGCGCGGAATGACGCGATCAACTTGGTCGGCAGTTCCGAGATGAAGCCCACGGTGTCAGACAAAATAATCTTGCGCCCACTGGGCAGCGTAATGTTGCGCATTGTCGGGTCAAGTGTTGCAAACAGCAAATCCTTAGCTAGAACATTGGCGTCGGTCAGCTTGTTAAACAACGTAGATTTGCCAGCATTGGTATAACCCACCAGAGCCACAATCGGATAGGGAATGCGCTCCCTGCCCTTGCGGTGCAGATCGCGTGTCTTGACCACAGTCTCAAGCTCGCCCTCAATCTTGGTCACACGCTCTTGGATCAAGCGCTTGTCCATTTCCAATTGGCTTTCGCCGGGCCCACCCAAAAAGCCAAAGCCGCCACGTTGCCGTTCCAAATGGGTCCATGACCGAACAAGGCGTGACTTCTGATAATTCAGATGCGCCAATTCAACCTGCAAAATGCCTTCTTTGGTGGTGGCGCGGCGCCCGAAAATTTCAAGGATCAAACCGGTCCGGTCAAGAACCTTGCAGCCCCATTCCGTCTCAAGGTTGCGCTGTTGAATGGGCGAAAGCTGGGCGTTTACGACCACCAGTTCAACTTCGGTTTCCTCAACAAGCTTGGCTATCTCTTTGGCCTTGCCACTGCCAATGTAAAGCGCTGGGTTTGGCTTCAACAGTGGCGCAATAACTGTTTCGACAATTTCAAGATCAATCGCTTCGGCCAAGCCTATGGCTTCGTCGAGTTTGCTCTTGGCATCACGGTCGAATGAATTAACGAGACTTCGGGATTTGCGCTCAACATGCAGAACGATAGCCAATGTGGCCACCGGTCCTTCCATTTGCAAATCAACACCACCGCCTGCCTTAACATGTTTCTTAATCGTCACGCGCCGTTTGCCTCATCGTCAAACAGGCTGATCGGCCCGCCGGGCATAATGGTGGAAATGGCATGTTTATAAACCAGTTGCGAAACGCCGTCGCGGCGCAAAAGCATAGAGAAATTATCAAACCAAGTGATGATGCCTTGAAGTTTCACACCATTCACCAGAAACACCGTGACGGGAATCTTGGTTTTACGAAGGTGATTAAGGAAAGTGTCTTGTAAATTCTGTTGTTTTTCTTGCGCCATGATGAGTTCCGCATGTTGTTCTGTTATTAGGGGGTCGTAGCGATTACAAAACTCATACCATAAAACTTATTGTGGCAAAAGCATGCTTATTTCAACTTTCATCATTATCTTTGCTGGTTAAGCCCAACATCTTGATTTTGCGGTGCAAAGCCGAGCGTTCCATGCCGATAAACGTTGCGGTACGCGAGATGTTCCCGCCAAAGCGTGATAGTTGAGCGGTGATATAATCCCGCTCAAATGCATCGCGTGCTTCGCGAAGCGGCATTGCCAGCAGTTGATCGCCACCAAAACTGGCAGGAGACGATGCGGCAGTTTGATCGCTGTTCAGATGTAACGGCGTAATCTCATCGCCAATTTCGCCGGACGTTACAATCATCACGCGCTCAATATTGTTGCGCAATTCGCGCACATTGCCGGGCCATACTCGCGTTTGCAGCATGGTAATAGCATCGTCTGAAAATTTCTTAAGGGGCTGTCCTGCGGCACTCGAATAGGATTTTGAAAAATATTCGATGAGCTCAGGAATGTCTTCGCGGCGATCCTGCAGGCCAGACACTCGAATCGGAACAACGCCAAGACGGTGATAGAGATCTTCTCTGAACCTTTGCTCGGAGATTAGCTGAGGCAAGTCCCTTGCCGTTGAAGTGATGATGCGCACATCAACCTTAACTTTTTTGGTTCCGCCAACACGTTGAAAAGTCTGATCCACCAGCACACGCAAAACCTTGCCCTGTGTTTCCATCGGCATGTCAGCAATTTCATCGATGTAAAGTGTTCCGCCGTGAGATTCTTCTAACGCCCCAATACGCAGCGCCTCGCCTGCTTTTGCTTCCACGCCAAAGAGTTCCTCCTCCATGCGTTCCGGCGCCATGGTCGCGGCACTCAAAACGACGAAGGCACCGTTAGATCGTTGCGACATTGCGTGCAGTGCGCGCGCGGTCATTTCTTTGCCTGAACCCATCGGCCCCGTGATCAAAACGCGGCTATTGGTGGGTGCTATTTTTTTCATGAGTTGGCGCAACTGGCGCATAGCTGCTGAATTTCCAATAAGTTCCATATCCAAACCGGAACGGCCTTTGAGCTCGCTGTTTTCGCGGATAAGGCGTGATGTTTCGAGCGCACGACCGACAACAAGGATTAGCCGATCTGCATTGAATGGCTTTTCAATGTATTCATAAGCCCCACGCTTTATTGCAGCGACCGCCGTCTCAATATTCCCATGCCCGGAGATGATAACAATCGGCAAAGTTGGATGCAGTTTTTTGATCTCGAGCAGCAAATCAAGTCCGTCAAGCTTTGACCCCTGCAGCCAGATGTCCAAAATAATCATGGAGGGTTTGCGCTGAGCGATTTCTGATAATGCGGCATCTGAGTTATGCGCAAGTCGCGTTTCATAACCTTCGTCTTGCAGAATTCCGGCGACCAACTCGCGGATGTCGGCTTCGTCGTCAATGATAAGAATGTCAGCAGCCATGATGTTCCAGTTATGCAATCTGTTCAGTTAATCTATAAATTGGAGCAAAGAAAAGCGTTACCATAGCGCCATGTCCGCCGGGAGCATCCTCCAAGCGAAGTCGCCCACCATGTTCTTCCATAATGCGTTTGACGATTGCGAGACCGAGGCCCGTGCCCTTTTCTCGCGTCGTCATATAGGGTTCAGCCAAACGATTTCGATTTTCCTGAGGCAGTCCTATGCCATTGTCAGTCACGGAGACAAAGGGTGTTTCATGATCAATGCCAGTCATAACATCAATCTTGCCTGTCCCTGATCCGGATTCGCGGGCTTCAATGGCTTCCCTTGAATTCTTCACAAGGTTTGTGATGGCCTGTGTGAGAAGTCGGCGGTCAAACGCAAAAATTGAAAGGCTTTCTGACAGGTTAAGATTGATCTCGATATCATCTGAGGAAACACGTTGCAGTACAGTTGCGTCGCGGACAACGTCATTGAGATTATTTGGTTCGGGAACGGCAGATGGCATTCTGGCAAAGGAAGAAAATTCGTCGACAATACGACCAAGATCGCCAACTTGGCGAATGATGGTATCGGTACATTGTTCAAAGACATGTTTATCTGTCTTAATTTCTTTAAGGTATTTCCGTTTTAGCCGCTCTGCCGAAAGTTGGATTGGGGTGAGAGGGTTCTTAATTTCATGAGCAATGCGGCGCGCGATGTCTGACCAAGCAGAATTTCGTTGGGCGGAAACCAACTGAGTGATGTCGTCAAAAGTCAGAACAAACCCGTGTTCTGCATCGTCGCCCCGCTCCGTCGTAATGCGCACAATGAAGCTTACATCTTGTCCATTAATTTTCATGTCGACTTGGCCCTCGGCGGCACCAGAGGGGCGAGATAGCGCAAGCGTATATACTGGCGCCATGTCGGGTAATTTTACTTCAATAGGTTGGCCGAGAAATTCGGCTTCAGGACGGCCCAATAAAATTAAGGCAGAGCGATTGATCAATGAAATCCTGTGGTCATGATCAATGCCAATTACTCCCGCGCTAACTCCCGATAGCATGGCTTCGGTAAAGCGTCGGCGGCCGTCAAGTTGTTCATTGGTTTCAACCAATTGATCTTGATGAAATTTGATTTGATCAGTCATCATGTTAAAGGTGCGCGAGAGCGTCATCAAATCGC
Source organism: Aestuariivirga sp. (assembly GCA_043757105.1). Taxonomy (GTDB): domain Bacteria; phylum Pseudomonadota; class Alphaproteobacteria; order Rhizobiales; family Aestuariivirgaceae; genus Aestuariivirga. The sequence continues at coordinate 4,338 of JAYVPZ010000299.1, forward strand.
CTGGCCCGTCGATTACACTTACTTTGGCATTAAAATCGCCTTTAGCAACTTCCCGTGAAGCCGTAAGCAGACGAACAATTGGAGCGACAAGCCTGTCAGAAAACCACATGCCAGCCCAGATTGAAGCCAGCAGAAAGACAAGCGCTACCAACGCATAAACCATGCCGAAGGTGAGTTGTACGCCAACGCGCTGTTTGAGGAGCTGGTCATATTCAGCTTTGGCATCGCGGGTCTTGGTTAGTTGTTCGATGACAACTGGAGACACTATGCGGTAGACATAAAGAAAATTCGAAGGATAGCCTTGCAACTTGATCAAGGCTCGAACCAAATTACCTCCTCTTCCAGGTGGGATTATCACCAATTCACCTTTGTCGGCTTTATCCATAGCGTCCTGCGGGGGAGCTATGAACTTAATTCGTTCATCTGCGGTTATGTTTGCTTGGATTTCTTTGGTGATCGGGTTGAATACGAATGCTGCTGCTAAATTCCGAAGTGCTGTATGGCGTTGAACACGTTTCAAGTAGGTTGGTCGATCGCCATTAAAATCTGGCAATTGTTGCACCAAATCCGCAGCGATGTTAGCCGTGTCTGTGCGCGTCGCTTCTGAAGCATTTGTCAAATAGGCATCGGCCACAGTAGAGGCCGTGTCGACAATGGCTCGCGTGCGATCCGAAAACCAAGTGTCCAAACCTCTGTTGAGAGTTACTGTGGCAAAAACTGCAATCAAAATTGCTGGTACTAAAGCAACTAAGCTGAACAGTGTAATCAAGCGAATGTGCAACCCAGTGCCTGCCGTACCACGCCTTCTTTCAACAAAAAGATGGAGGATTTGAGCACTAATCATAAGTCCCATCAGAATGACCAGAATTGTGTTTGCAATCAGCAAATAGGTGATCAAATCACTAGTTGGTTTAATCGGGGTTACATTCGTGAGTAAAAGAAATGTTGAAAATCCAGTCAAGGTTCCGAGCAACACAAGAAATAGCGCCGCCCAGCCAGAAAGGCCACGCAGACGGGTCGTTATGAGTCGTTCTGATTTTTTCAACATTTGAGGGATTATGCCTTATACTGTGACCCAAATTCAACAGTCATAGTGGCATTTTGGTGACGGTCGTTAGGATACGATTAAGTGCCTTCTAAACAATGCCGCGCATCGATTTGATATTACGTTCTTTTATTTTTGCACGGAGAGTGTTGCGATTGATGCCTAAAACATCTGCGGCTTTCAATTGATTACCTCGGGTTGCGACCAGTACGGCCCTTAAAAGCGGGGGTTCTATCTCAGCTAACATGCGTTCGTAGAGCCCTGCAGGGGGCAAGCCATCTCCAAACCCTGAGAGATATTTCGCAAGATATTGCTCCATAAAATCAGACAGGCGGTCAGGCTGACTTTGCTCAACATTTGGAGAAACTATGAGTTGATTGTTGCTGAGTTCGCGCTGCACTGATTCAAACGAAATAGTATCATCAACTTCCATGGCCATGAGGCGCTTAACAAGATTTTCAAGCTCGCGCACATTGCCCGGCCAGCGCTGGCTCTTGAACAATTCCATTGCCGTCGGCGACATGTCCTTATGAGGCAAGCCTTCTTGTCTTGAGGTTTCAAGGAAGTGACGGATCAGATCAGGGATGTCTTCTACGCGATCGCGCAACGGTGGCAGCCGTAAAGGCACCACGCTCAGTCGGAAGAACAAATCTTCGCGGAACAAGCCTTGCGTGATGAGGTGGCGTAAATCGCGGTGGGTAGCAGCAATGATACGGACATTGGTTTTGAT
>JAYVPZ010000300.1:0-6099 GCA_043757105.1 Aestuariivirga sp.
TCGCAAAAGACGCGCCGCATCATCCGCCATTATTGGTGCTGAATACATAGCAGAGTCGTAAAGTTTTTCACTTTGTCCATGCCCGCGATTATCAATCGCTATCACTTGCCGTCCTGCCGCAACAAGTGTTTTAACCCAGCCCGTAGCAACCCAGTTGACCAGCAAATTCGAGGCAAAGCCGTGGATCAACAAAATCGGCGGGCCTTCGCCCCAAACATCAAAGGCAATTTCCACACCGTCAGAATTGAATTTTTGCATAGCACAGCTTTTATGCTATTCGCTTGATCCTTTACAAGTCTAAGGATCGACCATGTCGCAAAGCACATCTACCCCACATTTCCAAAACTCCATGGGCCTGCCCAAAATCGAAATCGGCGCGCATGAATTCATGTGCATTGGCGCAAACCCACCCTACGATCACCCACATATATTTTTAGATATGGGAAGAGAAAGCGAAATCATCTGCCCTTATTGCTCGACTCTTTATATGCATAACAAATTGTTGTCAGGCCACGCCGCAAAACCTGCCGAGGCCGCTTGGGCTGGCGATGTCGCAGCTTAAAGTTTGAAATCTGAACTCACAAAAATAGAAGCGCGGCGCATAGCACTCCACGCGCAAGGATTCCAAAATCAAAAGCGCGATACGAAAAAAAATTGGCTGTCGATCGCTTCCACAATAAACGATTTGCATCTTCTACAAATTGACAGCGTGAATGTACTTGTCCGTTCGCATTACCTGCCGCTCTTCTCCCGCCTCGGCAATTATGATCGCGGCCTTCTCGATAAACGCACCCTCGAATCCACAAAACGTTATGTATTTGAATGTTGGTCACATGAAGCCAGCTTAGTACCGATGGAACTGCACCCGCTTATGCGCTGGCGCATGGACCGTGCCCGCGCTGGAAACGGCACTTATCGGTTAATGAACCAATTCGCCAAAGACGAAAAAGCCTTCCTCAAAAAGACGCTCGATCACATCCGCAAAACTGGCCCGACGGGTGCTAGTGCCATTCCAGGTTCCGGCAAAGGCGAAGGCGGCTGGTGGGGCTGGAGCAAGGGCAAAATGACTATGGAAACTCTGTTTGATCAGGGCCTCGTAACCACAACGAAACGCGATAAATTTGAACGCATTTATGATCTGCCAGAACGCGTGATCCCATCGGAAATCCTTAACCTTGCCACCCCTCCGGAAGCCGAAACCTTTCGCCAATTGATTAACCTCGCAACAAAAGCCTTAGGCATTGCCACTGAGTTCGATTTACGCGATTACTTTAGGCTGCCAGTTGCCGAAACCAAAAAAGCTATCGCCGAATGCATCGAAAATGGCGATTTGGTTTCTGTAAAAGTCGATGGTTGGACAAAAACTTCCTACATCCACAAATCAACAAAACTCCCGCGCAAAGCAGGTGGCACAGCCCTACTCTCGCCATTTGATCCGATATGTTGGGAGCGCGACCGAACTGAGCGCCTGTTCAACTTTCACTATAGGATCGAGATTTATACCCCTCAACCGAAACGGAAATTTGGTTATTATGTATTGCCATTGCTGCATGGTGAAGATTTGTGTGGGCGCGTCTGCCTCAAAGCCGACCGCGAATCCGGAATTCTCCGCGCCAATGCTATTCATCATGAAGAAATGGTCGATCCGACAGAAACTGCAAAGGCGATGTCAGGCGAATTAGTAAAGATGGCTGCTTGGCTCGGTTTGCCAAATATTGAAGTCAAAAAAAGTGGAAATCTTGCCAAAAAACTGGCCAAACATTTTTAAAAGAATATTTTCAGTGTTTAGCATCGAACAGGAGCCCGGTCACTTCCGCAGCGTTCAGCTTAAAGTGTTGAGCAGGTATTCTGGCCTCAAGCTGACCGAGGCGAGCAGGCCCGATAACAGGCGTGCACGCTTCGGCGTCTTGGTTATTAATTATTTATCCCATTCAGATAACGACAAGTATCACTCGTTTTCTGGCTGGTCCCGTATTCAAAAATACGATTACGGTCATCTGGACCATCGCGTTGTACGGCTACCGAACGCGGTAGCAACTGCGCCCGCTCAACATTAGCGTCTGCCCCACCACTAACTTGACTTTGTTCAAAGAAAGTTACCAAGCAAACTGAGTTTTCTCCGGCCCCACCGTCATTAGAGCTCACGTTATCGAGATTATTCAGATAACTACAGGTATCACGGGTTTTCTGATAGGATCCGTATTCAAAAATACGATTACGGTCATTTGGACCATCGCGACTTTCAGCAGCGCGACGTGGGAGAAATTGGGCTCGCTCAACGTTTGCATCAGCTCCGCCACTCACCTGACTGCGATCAAAAAATGTCACAAGGCATACCGAGTCTCGTCTACCAGCGTTGCCCTGAGCAAACTGATTTCCAAAGTAAAAGCCACCATTACCAAAATACAACGTAAATCCCGCCTGAGGACGCTGCCTAAACTGTGATGGTATATGATGACAATATTTAACCCTATTTCTAATGTTGCCGTTAGAATCTGCGGTTTTGTATCTACATAATTGGCCCCGTGAATGGGCCTCAGCGTTTGAACTGAATGAAGGTGCAATAGAAATTAAAGCTAAAGCAGCAAGCCCAGAAAGTCCCATATAAAAAAAATTCATTTTAATACTCATAATTTTAATCCTCACAAATGACTTTTTGATTTAAAAACTAATCTACAGTTTAACTTATCAATCATGATTTGGTTCCGCTCTGAGCTATTTTATTTGTTAAAAAATTTGCGTGATGGTAAAAATAGAACCTCAAATTCCTTGGCGATTTCGACACGCGGATCAAAACTGAAATTCTATTGATTTGATGCCAGTACCGCATTCACAAAACGTGTCCGGTATTGAAGAAAAAACACAAAAAATCATGTTTTAATCAACTTTAGAGTGTAGCTGCAATTGTCCGCCTGCCCAACGTCAGGCCGGCACGTTCGGCAGTAGCTTTGGCTCGGAAGCGCTTAATTACACGCAGCTCAGTGTTATCAGAAAACGACAAATCCAAATCTCGCAAATCAAAGCAGCTTTCAATGGGAGTCAAATATCTGCGCGCTAGAAGTGGGCTAAATGCGGATCATCCCATCAATAAACTTCGGCTTGTGTCCCGGAAAGGCACTCGCAATGGCGGACTCAGCGTTTTGGCCGCGTAGCACAGTAGCCAACACATCTCTAAAATCAGTTGTCACCGCCAAGTCTGCACCCTCGTCCAGCTGTTCATTAGCAAGTCCCGGCCACTGCCCATAATTGCGACCACCGATAACCCCCTCGCCCATCACCATCATCAAACCACCATGACCATGATCCGTGCCACGGCTTTCATTGGCCTTCACGCGCCGCCCAAACTCGCTCATCACCACAATCGTTGCTGGCCTCGAAATTGCCTCCAAATGCCGTTCAAAAGCGCTTAAACTTTGCGATAGCGTCCCAGAAAGTGCGGCAAATTTATCAGGCTGGTTGTCGTGCATATCCCAACCATCAAGGTCAGCAGTCGCTATGCCAATGTCAGGCGAAATTCTCAGCATCTCGGCCAAAAAGTTTAAATTCCGACCGAAATCATGGTCTGGATATTTCACACCCTTCGGCGTGTCACGAAGGTAGGGTTCATTTTTAGCGTTTCGCTCAAGCTTAATCGCCAGTTTACCAGTTGCATTCAAAGCCTGCCGACTGGATGCATCCAGCGTATTTTCACCACTGTGAATTTCAAACAGCGCTTCCCTAAAATTTTGCGATGGTGCCCAATCCAAATCCCAAACTTCTGAAGCAGGCAAAGCCTCTTCGCAAAGTGATAAAGATTGCGGCATAGCACCGCCAATACTAATCACAGACCCTGGCTCGTGTTTGCCCATTGCAACAGCAGCGCGCGTCAACCAGCCATCACGTGGTGGAATGCCACCTTGATTTGCGATGCCACGCTCAATCATGTCCATCGCCTGAAAGTGGCTGCGCGTTCCATTCATCAATCCTGCAGCTGGTATAAAGGCTAACTTGCGATCCCTCCAAAGTTTCGCAAGACCACTGGCTTCAGGGTGTAAAAGCAAATCACCACCCCCTGCAAGACCGCCAACTGCCAAGCCTTTATTTTGGCCCGTCATGCCCACTCTCAGAGCTGCGGGTCGGGCAGCTAGATAATTGCTATCGTCTGCGGGTGCCAAGAAATTCAAGGCATCCATACCGCCCCGCAAAAATACAATAATAAGGCGTTGATCTACTCGTTTCGGCGACCGCGCCCATGTTACGCCAAATTGTTGTGAGGCCGTCAAAGCTGCGACCGAACTGATAAAACTGCGACGAGAAATGTTCATGGGGTTACACCGTTTGATAATCAGTTGAAGCAGATAGAAAGCTCAGCGTTTGGGCTGTAACCCAGCGCTCATCTTTGCCAAACGAAACCTTACGCGCCTCCTCGCCATATTCTTTCCGCATCAGCGCAGATGCACGAGAAATTGTTTGTTTGCCTACACCAAGCTGCTGACCCCAGTGATTGGTAAATGCATCAATGCTACCCCATTCCTGCTCAGGCAATTGATCCATAACGGTCTGCCAAACATCCATCAAACTCCGCCAACGCCGAATCAAAAGCCCGGGCGATTGCCAATATGATGAATGAAGTGGATGACCAGCAGGCGTGTGCCATGAATAGAGCCTCTGTCCCATACCGTTCATCCAATCGTAATGATCTTGAGCCGGTGGCAACAACACACCTGCGCTGCGCTGCAACGATGCAAACAAGAATAGTGGACGCTGCAATCGTGGCTTGGCATTTGCAAAATCCGGCGATAACAAAACCGCTTCCATTGTTTTAGCAATTTGTTCAGGCGCAGCGATATTATCACTAAAAACCCGAGCAACACTTTTAACCAGCGCGTCCGAAGGATTATCACTCACAAACCGCATACATAGTTTGCGCGATATATTCAGAGCAGTCGCAGGATGATTGGCCACAAGGTCAAGCGCTTTTCGACCATCGGCCATAGGTGCTAAATGCGCATCAAACTCAATCGCCAATAATCGCTTCTGATATGGGTCATGCCAAGCTTCTGCATATGTAAATGCACCTGTTCGGGGCAATGTAACGCCTTCGGCAATTTCTTGCCCGTCCGCAAATGTCCATCCGGTGAAAGCCCGTGCAGTTTCATAAACATCTTGGTCAATGTAGCCATCAGGCGCTCCCGCCAACGCACCTGGCACGTCACGCCATCTATCATATTGTGCATTGAGATAGGCCTTGCCACCCAGACTATGTAGCTCAAGCAATTCGCGCGCATAGTTTTCATTGGCTGGAGAAGCTTTGCTTGTGGCATTGTTCAGATAAGCTAACATGGCGGTGGAATTCGCCACAGCCTCAAGCATCTCACGAAAATTTCCAAATGCGAATTGCCTCAGCACATCTTGATCAAACGCAGGTAGCGAGATTGCAACCGCTTCATGTGCTTCGCTATTGACTGAAAAATGATCGCGCCAAAAATCAGTCACCGATTCTCGCAACTGAGCATTTGAAAGTGTGGCACGTATAAATGTAGCGGCTACAATTTCTCTGCTTGGGCGAATCCGTTCTTCCCAAGCTATTTTCTTATCCCAGTCTGCGAGATACCAAAGCTTGTCAAGGGGCGTGTCTAACGCTTTGAGGTGCCGATCTTCACTGAGGGCTGCTAAGCCGTCTTCTGCTTCATATTCAATTTTTAACTTGGCATTAGCAAGAGCATCACGAACGGTCGGGCCATCAGATGCCTTCAATTCGAGTTGGCTCTTAACCCATCCAGCCCAGCCATCACGCGCTATGCGTTCAACATCTTGAGCATCAGCCCGAATGCCCGCACGCGAAACCAAATCGGAACTTTTTAGACTAACAGACATGGAGGCCCCTTCTGTTGCAAATATGATTCTGCCGTGAACCTGAAAAACAAATATGTCATTAACGTGATGCAAAAAAATTGGTGCGGGCGGACGGACTCGAACTGGCACGGGATTACTCCCAACGGATTTTAAGTCTGTTGCGTATCATATTAACTAATTGATTTTATTATGTTATTTATAAATAAATGTGAAAATGTGTAAGTCTATGTGTAAGTCTTTTGGCCTCACTTCCGGTTATTCTAA
>JAYVPZ010000301.1:0-1590 GCA_043757105.1 Aestuariivirga sp.
AATGCGTTTACAGGCAAGGCTGGTGTGGCCACTGTTAAAGCTGTGGCATCTGCCGCCGCCAAACAATTCAAATGCAAAATGGGCGAAGTGTTTCAAGCTTCAACGGGTGTCATTGGCGAGCCTTTGAACCCAGCACCCATCGTCAACGCACTGCCAGAACTCGGCACCTCGGCTTCGGGCGAAGCATGGGATATGGCGGCACGCTCGATCATGACCACGGATACGTTTCAGAAAGTGGCGACTGCGCAAGTCAAATTCGGCAGCAAGAATGTTACGATCAACGGCATTGCCAAGGGATCAGGAATGATAGCGCCTGACATGGCGACGATGTTGGTTTTCATTTTTACGGATGCGGCTATTCCAGCAAAGATTTTACAAAAATTATTGTCTCCTTCAGTGGTGCGGAGCTTTAACAACATCACGGTGGATAGCGATACTTCAACATCAGACACCGTGCTGATGTTTGCAACGGGTGCGGCGGGCGCAGTTAAAGATTTGAAGACAGCCAGTGATGTGCGCCTAAAACCCTTTGCCAGAGCACTTGATGCTTTATGCCTCGACCTTGCAATGCAAGTGGTGAAAGACGGCGAGGGTGCTGAGAAATTAATTGAGATTAAAATCACCGGTGCTGAATCAGATGCGGCTGCCAAGAAAATTGGCATGACCATTGCCAATTCGCCGTTAGTGAAAACGGCCATTGCGGGTGAAGACGCCAACTGGGGCCGCATTGTTATGGCGATAGGTAAATCTGGCGAGAAAGCCTTACGCGATAAATTGCGGATTAAAATCGGTGGCATTGTGGTGGCCGCCAAAGGTATGAAAGACGCGAACTATAAAGAGGCCGACATCATGCCCCACATGAAGGGCCGCGACATAAAAATCGAAGCTGATATTGGTGTGGGTAAGGGCACGGCAACTGTGTGGACCTGCGATCTGACACATCGCTATATTGATATCAACGGATCTTATCGCAGCTAATGAAACTGGTGTTCGTTGCCGCTGTTGCACTTATTGATCCCGATGGCCGCGTGCTATTGGCGAGACGGCCTGAGGGAAAATCTCTCGCCGGACTTTGGGAATTTCCCGGCGGCAAGGTGGAATCAGGCGAACGCCCCGAACAAGCCTTGATCCGTGAGCTCAAAGAAGAACTTGGCATTGATGTCGAAACCTCATGCCTCGCCCCCCTAACCTTCGCCAGCCACGCTTATGAAGATTTCCATTTGTTGATGCCACTTTATGTATGTCGCCGCTGGAAAGGTTTGGTGCGTGGTATAGAGGGCCAAGAATTGAAGTGGGTGTTTGCGAAAGATTTGAAAAACTACCCCATGCCCCCAGCAGACTTGCCGCTTATTCCGCATTTAGTCGAGCTGCTTTAAGCCGCTCCCGCATACCCCATAGCCGCCATCATGCCGCTGTTCATGTGATAGAGATGGTGGCAATGGAACGCCCAGGTGCCGGGGTTTTTGGCGTCGAATTGGATTGTGGCACGTTCACCTGCGGGGATTAAAATTGTGTCGCGCACAGCACCGTCGATGGTTTTGTCGCCCACCCCCACAACTTTAAAATAATGCCCGTGCAAATGCATAGGGT
>JAYVPZ010000302.1:0-1588 GCA_043757105.1 Aestuariivirga sp.
AACTCTATGCCCGCGAGGTCTTGTATCAGACGGCTGTGCATATCAGGTGTTTCACTGACATCGTCAATTTTTCCGTTTTGAAATTTGGCTATTTTAATAGGAGCCACTGACCCTGCGTATGAATCAAACGCATATAAAAAGCTGTTGTCCACACTCAACATTTCCAGCGTTCCATCGCCATCAACATCTTCAAACCAATAACCATCGCCGTCCAAAATCGCACCGTCAGTCTTCGACCATGACCCTTGTTCTGTATCCCTACTCATAATAGTGGTTCTGGTGCAGCAATGTGCGCCCCCAGTATAGCTCGTCACTACAATCTGCTTATTAGGCGCACCCGGCACCAATTTAGCAACTCCAGCTTGATGGTAAATCAGCCCCAAAAATTCTTCGGCGCTGGCTAAATCATCCGGCGGCAGTTCTTTTTCAATATCAAAATGAAATGTCCCAGCACCATCTTTTCCGTCAACAACAGTATAAGCCTTATCGGCTGCCAGCTCATGGCCTTTGACTGTGACACTCAGATTGCCGGATGAGAATTCAGCACTTTTGTTGATTGAGTAAGCAACCGCACCAATTCCCGATGACTTAGCCTCCCAAACTGTCTCAACATAATTCTCACCCCGCGATAAAAGTGCGTCTGCAGGCAGGTCACTCAGTTTATTATCCACATCAGCTTTCTTCATAGCTTTGATTGAATTTGCAGCATAAGGCCCCATTATAATGGCATAATATCCACTATTTGAAGAAACCACTTTAACTGTATTGGCCATGTAAGACGACGACCGCGCAATCCCGATCGCAACATTCTTGTCTTTGGTCGATGCCAAAGCCAACCAGTGCATTTTGCCTGAAAGACTAAGATTTTCGGCCTGCGCGGCACTGGCCGCCCATAACACAACAAAGCCCAACGCAAAGAATCTATTAATCATCATTCACCATCCTGAGCACCTATTTAGCGGCCATTATACAGGCGGAAAAAAGGCAACTAATAGAGATTTGCGGTTCTGCACTAAAAAAGCTAAAGCCCAGCCTATGAACAGACATGTCCCTAAAGTTGGTTTGGTGCAACTGGGTTGCCCAAAGAATCTTGTTGATTCCGAGCGCATCCTCTCAAGCCTTCGCGCCGAAGGTTATAAAATAGCACCCGGTTATGATGATGCTGATGTGGTGATCGTCAACACCTGCGGATTTTTAGACTCGGCCAAAGCCGAAAGCCTCGCCGCCATCGGCGAAGCCATGGAAAAGAATGGCCGCGTGATTGTGACAGGTTGCTATGGCATTGAGGCCGATACCATCAGAAAATCCCATCCCAATGTTCTGGCCGTAACTGGCCCGCACCAATATGAGCAAGTGGTGGCCGCTGTGCATGAGGCACTGCCACCGCTGCATGATCCGAAGATGGATTTGGTGCCACCTCAGGGCCTGCATTTGACGCCGCGCCATTATGCCTATTTGAAAATCTCAGAAGGCTGCAACAATCGCTGCTCATTCTGCATTATCCCTTCAATCCGTGGTGATCTCGTCTCGCGCCCCATGGCCGCTGTTTTATATGAAGCCGAACGCTTAGTAAAAGCCGGTGTCAAAG
>JAYVPZ010000303.1:0-6062 GCA_043757105.1 Aestuariivirga sp.
ATTTCTTCAATAATGTCCAGAAGTGTTGTGGCGTTTGACTCGATGGCACCTGTCAATGGATAGCAACCAAGCGTGCGGAAGCGAATTTTCTTCATCATAGGGGTTTCACCCGGCAACATTTTCATGCGGTCATCGTCCACCATGATCAACTGACCATCACGCTCAACCACGGGACGCTCGGCCGCAAAGTAAAGTGGAACAATCGGAATGTTCTCGCGGTGGATATATTGCCAGATGTCGAGTTCAGTCCAATTCGATAATGGAAACACGCGGATCGACTCGCCCTTGTTTTTGCGTGCGTTATAAGTGTTCCATAATTCGGGGCGTTGTTGTTTGGGGTCCCAGCGATGGCGCGTGTCGCGGAATGAAAAAATGCGTTCCTTGGCGCGGGATTTTTCTTCATCGCGGCGTGCACCACCAAAGGCGGCATCAAAGCCATATTTATCGAGGGCTTGTTTCAAACCTTCGGTCTTCATGATTTGTGTGTGAAGGGCCGAGCCATGGGTGAAGGGATTCACATCTTTGGCCACACCTTCGGGGTTGATATGCACGATGAGGTCAAGGCCCAAACGCTTGGCGGTTTCATCGCGCATGGAAATCATGTCGCGGAATTTCCAGCGGGTGTCGACATGCATCAAGGGGAAGGGCAGCTTGGCGGGATAAAACGCTTTCATCGCCAAATGCAGCATAACTGCTGAATCCTTGCCCACGGAATAAAGCATCACCGGCTTTTCGCATTCGGCAGCCACTTCGCGGATGATGTGGATGGACTCAGCTTCGAGTTTTTCGAGATGGGTGAGCTTGTGGGCTTGGATCATGGGCTTTGGCATTTCGGATGTTCCTTGGGTGGCAATCCAGTTGCGGATTTTGTCTATTGTGCGGGTTGAGGGCGAACGGCCTTTACGTAAATCGAAGACAAATGAAGGATCGCCAAGCGCATTTTTGCCAAGTGCCGTCGGATCGGTGGCTGATTTCGCCAGGAATGCTTCGATTTCGGCTAAGAAAGTGTCTGCTGAATTATCCATAAATAGGGATTATCCTATTTGTAATCATTTGTCGAGCTTGGAAAAGGATAAATCCTATTGAAACTTTGTCATTGGCGGCTGGCGTAAGAAACAGATAAGACCAACATTCCGTCATTCCCGCCTGCGCGGGAATGACGATGTTAAGAGGTTGGAATATGAAATCGATATTTAACATTGCAGTTGCTGCCTTGGCGTTGCTCGCATCTACCGCTTTTGCCCAAGTGAAAATGGATGGCCAGTTTGTGGCGTCTAAGGCCTGCCCCGCTGTCGTGTCGATCAAGAAAGGCACCAACCCTGATAACGCCGTAATTGAAGCTGGCAAGTCCTATGCGCTGCTCGGCAAGAATAAAGATCAGGCCACGCATTATTGGTTGAATGTGCCGGGTGCAAATCCGGCGCAGCGTTGGGTGGCGATTGAGTGTGGTTCGGCTGACGGTGCAAAAACTGCCTCCGCGCCCGCTGCTGGTGGCGGTGCCGCGGTCAATACAAATATGGGAACGGTGAAGCCAAAGAAAAAGCCTAAAGGCCCAAAAGATGGCATTCCGTTTTATGTGTTAGCACTCAGTTGGGAACCTGCATTTTGCGAAGCCATGAAAGGCAAAGCAGAATGCAAAAATCAAACTGCTGCCTCATATGAAGCCACGCATTTTTCGTTGCACGGGCTTTGGCCGCAACCACGCGCCAATGTGTTCTGCGGTGTTGACCGCGCCATGGCAGCGCTCGATGATCAACATCAATGGGAGCAATTGCCAGAGCCGCAGCTGACACCAGCAACCAAGGCTGCGCTCGAAAAAGTTATGCCCGGTACGCAATCCGTTTTGCAACGCCATGAATACATCAAGCATGGCACTTGTTATCCGGCTGGCAATGCTGAACAGTATTTCAAAGATGCTGTTCGATTGGCAAATGAAGTCAATGGATCATCAGTCCAGACATTTATGGCCGCTCACATTGGCAAGACGATTCAGATGTCTGATCTGCGTGCGAAGTTTGATGAGGCTTTTGGTGCGGGTGCAGGCGACCACGTACGCGTATCTTGCGACAAAGCGGGGCGCTTCTCGGAGATGACCATTGGTTTGAAGGGTGATATCCCTTCGGGCAAAAGCTTGGCCGAATTGATTGCGGCTTCGGAGACGACTGATGCTGGTTGTGAATCTGGGATTGTCGATGCGGTGAATTAAGTTCGGCATAATTTTAAACACCGTCATCCCGACGAAAGTCGGGATCCAGACATTCAACAGTCTAGATGTTTGATATTTGTGCTTTTGTCCGCTGGATTCCGGCTTTCGCTGGAATGACGTTTCAAAAAACTGAACTATGAAATTGAATTTGCCAATGCCGCGATCCGTCTTGCCGCTTCAGCAATCTGCTTTTCATCCACCGTCAATGACACGCGAATATGACCAGCGCCGCAAGCACCAAAACTTTCGCCCGGCATGCACACCACATTGTGCTCGGTCAAAAGCCTGCGTGCAAAAACTTCACCCGAAATTCCAGTCTTGCGCACATCCACCATCACAAACATGCCGCCCTCGGGCATGCGGGCGGAAATGGTTTTGCAGTTCTTTAGTCCGTCCACCAACACGCGCGCACGGGATTCATAAGAACTTAGCATAGTGTCAATTTCTGGGAAATGCGTGTCGAGCGCCAATGCTGTTGCATCCTGCAAGAAAGCTTGGCTGCCAAACAGCATCGTCTCGGTGATTGATAATGCGCTTTTCACAAACTCTTCAGATGCAGCAATCCAGCCACACCGAAATCCCGGCAGGGCATGGGACTTTGAGATCGAAGATGTGACGATGGTGCGTTCTTCTAAATCCTTATCAAAGAAGGGCGAGGTGAATATATTGTTGCCATAAATAATCATGGCATAGACTTCATCCGATACGATCCACAAATCATGCTTCTTGCACAACGCTCCAATGGCCTTGATTTCTGCGACTGTGAAAACCGCTCCCGTTGGGTTGCTCGGCGTGTTCAAAAGCAATGCCTTGGTTCGCGGTGTAATCGCCGCTTCGATGGCTTCGAGATTTGGATGAAAGCCATTATCCGGATCAAGCGGCACAGCCACCGGTTTGCCGCCGGGCCCGCGAATTACGCCTTCGTAAGTGGCGTAATAGGGATCAAGCAACAGCACTTCGTCGCCCTCATCTAAAATAGAAATGAAGGCCATATAAAGCGCTGTTTGTGTGCCGGGCAAAAACAAAAATTGTTGCGGTGTAATTTCACGGCCCGTTTGTTTGGTGTAGTGCCGCGCCAATGCGTTCACAACTGAAGGCTCACCATTGCCCGGGGAGTAGCGCAGTCGGCCTGCCAACATTTGCTTATAGGCTTCGTCCAAAATTGCCTTTGGCGGAGCCGCATCAGGCTCACCAATAGACAAGAAAATCATATCGTGGCCTAAGGCCTCGCGTTCACGACCTTCCACATGTATGGCCCATTTTTCAGAACCAAGGCCTGCGAGACGATCACCGATTTTAGAAAAACGCATGTTTCACCGTTCTGTTTAAGACACTTCTATTCGGGGACTTTTTCACGCGCTAGGCGGCCAAGAGCGACATAGTCTATCTTGCCAGAGCCAAGCAGGGGTAATTTTTCGACGGTGAAGATGCTTTTGGGAACCATCAAGTCATTAGCACCCAAAGATTTCATGCCATCAGAAATCTTTTTCCGGTCAGGCCTTTCAATGCTTGTGAACATAACCAATTGCTCGCCCTTTTTCTTATCAGGCACGGCAACCACGGCATGCGCCAAATCAGGATAGAGCTGTTGCAGTTTTGCTTCGACCGCCGTCAGAGAAACCATTTCGCCTGCAATTTTTGAGAAGCGCTTGGCACGGCCCAAAATGGTGATGAAGCGGTGTTCATCGATGTTTACAATATCGCCTGTATCATACCAACCGTCCGGCGGTGCTTCGATGACACCCGGATTATCAGCGCGCAAATAGCCCAGCATAATGTTGGGGCCTTTTACAAAAAGCCGTCCGCCATTTTCAATACCGGGAACGTTTTCCAAGCGGTGTTCAATGCCGTCAAATATGCGGCCCACTGAGCCTGAGCGAAAATGCATCGGTGTGTTGATTGAAATGGCGGGCGAACATTCGGTCACGCCGTAACCTTCAAGAATGCGCAGACCAAATTTCTCCATCCATGCATCGCGCGTTTCTTGTTTCACACGTTCAGCACCAGCAACAATCAAACGCATCTTATAGAAATCATAGGGATGGGCACTTTTATGATAGCCGGTGAGGAAAGTATCAGTGCCGAAGAGAACTGTTGAATTCGTATCGTAACAAAGTTCCGGAACAATTTTATAATGCAGTGGCGAAGGATATTGGAAAGAGTTCACGCCACCGAGCACGGGTAGCAATAGTCCCGCCAACAATCCAAATGAGTGGAACACTGGCATTGCGTTGAACACTTTATCTTCTGGTGTAAATGCAATGCGCGCCGATGCTTGTTGCCAGTTCGACAACAAATTGCGGTGCGAAAGTACAACGCCTTTGGGCACACCCTCAGAGCCGGATGTAAACAACATCACGGCTGGTTGATTTGGATCCTTTTCAACGCCAGCAGACCGAAGTGCTGCGCCTGCAAAATATTTGCAATAAAGACCGTAAACTTTATCGCTAAGTCCAACACTTCCGCGCACGTCTTCAAGATAGATGATTTTGCAAATTTTTGACAACATCTCAATGTCAGCCTGCATTTCGCCAACTTCGATAAATTTGTGCGAGGTCACAATGCTGCGCACCTCTGCGGCTGTGCAGGCGGCAGACATGTTAACAACACCCGTTGAAAAATTAAGCATTGCCGGTCTGCGGCCCGTGGACATCAACCCAAACATGGCGAGCAAGACTGCGGTGGAATTTGGCATTAAAACTGCGACGTTCTTTTCGCCCGGAGTGAGTGCAGCAAGTTTGCGCCCCAGCACCATGGAGCCCATAACAATCTGGTCATAGTTCATCGGTCTTCTTTGAATATCTTCTATGATATCGCGGTCGCCGCCCTGCACGTCGCGGGCATCAAGAAGCGCTTGCCACAGCGTGCGGTCGATGTTGGATGTTTTAAACATCATATCGGACATCACATCATAAAGCTTTTCGGCTTGGTGCTGACGCAGTGCTGAACCTTTTAAAGTTTCGGGCGCATTGAATTTGACGGGTGGCAAATATGTTATTGTAATTTTGGGGAACGTCTTCAGGCGCAGCTTACCGCGCATATAGGAGAATGGCGAATAGATGGCCCCGTCTATTCGCACTGGCAAAACCGTTGCACCCGCCATTTGCGCAATGGCTGATGGCCCCTCATAAATTTTCATCAAGCCGCCAGTTGTCGTAATGCGGCCCTCAGGAAATATCACCACTTTTTGCTTGTGCTTCAGACGGTCAACCAAAGTCCGCAAAGCCAGTGGGTTTGTAGGGTCAATCGGGCACATATCAGAAAGCGCGAAGGCGGGCTTCACCCACCATGATTGTGAAACATATGTGTTGATTGCAAAGGCCGCGCGTTCCGGCAAAAAAGCCGACAGCATGGGGCCATCCAAATAGGATGTATGGTTTGGAACGATGAGAACCTTTTTACCTGCCGCGTGATAATTCTCAAGGCCCTTGATTTCAACCTGATAG
This sequence comes from Aestuariivirga sp., assembly GCA_043757105.1. Taxonomy (GTDB): domain Bacteria; phylum Pseudomonadota; class Alphaproteobacteria; order Rhizobiales; family Aestuariivirgaceae; genus Aestuariivirga. The sequence continues at coordinate 5,653 of JAYVPZ010000303.1, forward strand.
AAAAAGCGAAACAGGCTGCGAGCGGCAGATGCAAAAACTGTCTGGGGTAATTTCATAATCAGATAGCCAACGATGAACAGATTGGCCACGCCTAATAGGGCATAGATGCCACGCACAGACATTCCCTTCGAAATCATCACGCCAGAAATGATTGTGGCCGCCACCATGAAAATGGCATTGATAATATTATTGGCACCCACAATGCGCGCACGCCGATAGAACGGTGTGCGAGTTTGCATCACAGCAAAGAGCGGCACAACAAATAGCCCAGAGCAGAAAGCAATCATGAACAGATCAAACAAGCAGCGCAGGCCCGAAAAATGCGTCAGCAGATCCATAGGGCTTGAGAGTTTTTCTGCAGTTCCAATAGAGCCAAACGATGCAGCAGCAAAATAAAGATCAAAAGTGAA
>JAYVPZ010000304.1:0-6036 GCA_043757105.1 Aestuariivirga sp.
TGTCATAATGCATGATGCGCAAAAGTTGCAGACTTTTGCGAAGCAATCATGCTCTGCTAAGAAGGCTCGATGGATCAGAGATTCGACATAGCAGTGATTGGCGGTGGTGTGGTGGGGCTGGCCATCTTGCGCCGCTTTGCAATGAGCGGGCTTTCGTGTGTGTTGCTGGAAAAGGGAGCCGACATTTTGTCCGGCGCTTCCAAGGGCAACAGCGCTTTGTTGCACACAGGTTTTGATGCGCCGCAAAAATCTCTTGAACTGCAATGCATGCAAGCAGGTTACCGAGAGTATCTCGATATCCGCCAAAATCTAAACCTGCCTCTGCTTGAAACCGGAGCACTTGTCATTGCATGGACGCAGGAGGAATTGGCCGCAATCGATGGTATTGTTGAAAAAGCCCACGCAAATGACGTCATCGATGTCAAACACATAACACAAACTGAACTCCGTGTCCGCGAACCACAAATATCAAAATCCGCTCTAGGCGCAGTATTAGTGCCGGGTGAACATGTCATTGACCCTTGGTCTGCACCATTGGCTTATGCCCAGCAAGCGATTGCCCATGGTGCTATGATCATGCGTAATGCGGAGGTCACGGGTGTTGAGAAGGCGAATAGCGAATGGCGAATAGCGAATAGGGTAGGTGATGTGGTGGCTGGAACTGTCATCAATGCAGCGGGCCTGTTTGGTGATAAAGTTGAAGCACTGGCTCATGAGCCAAGCTTCACGATCAGGCCACGCAAAGGCCAATTCGTTGTGTTTGATAAGCCTGCCGCAAAATTGGCACGAGGTATTATTTTACCCGTGCCGAGTGAACGCACCAAAGGTGTGGTGTTGTTCCGAACTATATTTGGCAACCTCGCCATCGGCCCTACAGCGGAAGAAACCGAAGAACGGATTAACCCGTCGACCGATACTGCTACGCTTGAAAAACTAAAATCACGGGCCATTGAGATGGTTCCGGCTCTCAAAAATATTGATGTGACGGCGATCTATGCTGGCCTGCGCCCTGCAACCGAACACAAAGATTATGTGATCGAAACGCATAAAGATAAAAATTGGATAACTGTTGCTGGAATCCGCTCCACGGGTCTCACAGGCTCGCTCGGCATCGCGCAGCATGTGGCAAAACTCTATGCCAAACATTTTGGCAAGCTTCCCAAAAAACTCCCTGAACCAATTTGGACTCCCGTGCCCAATCTCGCCGAACAATCCATCCGCCCCTATATGAAGGGTGGCGAGATTGTTTGTCATTGCGAATGGGTGACGCGCGGTGAAATTGAAGCGGCTTGCCAAGGCCCGTTGCCCGCTGGTAATTTAGGCGGTTTGAAACGCCGCACCCGCGCCATGATGGGCCGCTGCCAAGGCTTTTATTGCGGCGCTGAGGTGACCACGATGTTTGAGAAGGCCAAACATGGAACATCATGACGTGGTGATCATTGGGGGCGGGCCTTCTGGCTTAGCGCTTGCTGCGGAACTGCGTAAACTTGGCGTTCAAGATGTTGTAGTGTTGGAGCGCGAACAAGAGGCAGGCGGAATTCCTCGCCATTGCGGGCATTTGGGTTTTGGCATCGACAATAAGAACCGCTATCTCACTGGCCCAAAATTTGCAGCCAAATTGCGTGAGCTTTCAAAAGGTCTGGATGTTCGCACTGGAACTACTGTTCTAGAGTTTACATTACGCAGCACAATGCGTTTGCAAACACTTCAAGGCATTTCCGAAATGTCAGCCACGCGAATTGTTATGGCAACTGGCACAAGAGAATCCTCCCGCGCGGCAAGATTGATTGGCGGCAACAGATTGCCCGGCGTTATGAACACCGGCACACTTCAACAACTCGTCTATCTCAAACACCAAAAGCCGTTTTCTAATCCCGTCATCATTGGCAGTGAATGGGTGTCATTTTCAAATTTGCTCACATGTCGTCACGCAAAAATAAAACCTGTTTGCATGATCACTGAAAATGAAAAACTTGATGCACCATCCTATTTCGAGCTTGGTGCAAGATTGGCATTCGGCGTTGCGATGAAGCGCAATACGAAACTACTTTCAATCAATGGCAACACCCATGTTAAATCTGTTGATCTTGAAACCAATGGCCATACGGAAACCATTGCGTGCGATGGTGTGATCATTTCCGGAAAATTCAAACCAGAACTTTCTTTGCTCCCCCCGGGCTTCGTCATCCCCGCGCAGGCGGGGATCCAACTTACGCAAAATTGGAGTGTGGACCAGTTGGATTCCCGCCTGCGCGGGAATGACGGAATTGCTAAAATCTCCAACTTAACTATCATTGGAAATGCCAACGGTTTGCTCAACACCGCTGGCGCATGCATGCTCCAAGGACGTAAACTCGCGGCCATGATTGCGAGCAACCCTAAATGAAAGTGCTGGCCATTGATCAAGGCACGACTGGCACGAAAGCCTTCACGCTTGATAGTGACGGCACCTTCACAAAGATTGCAAGCTTTGAACACAAGCAAATCTATCCGCAAAGTGGATGGGTTGAGCATGACGCCGAAGAATTGCTGGGTCACATCTCCAAGGCCATCAAAAAGGCAGGCGCTGTGGATGCGATCGGCATTGCCAATCAGGGCGAAACCGTTGTGGCTTGGGATCAGGAAACGGGGAAGCCCGTTTATAATGCAATCGTCTGGCAAGATGATCGCACCAAATCGATAACCGATGATTTGAAGGCCAGCGGCGCTGAGGCCTTGACCCAGCACAAAGCGGGCTTGCCGCTTGATCCCTATTTCAGCGCCTCAAAATTTCGCTGGATATTGGATCATGTGCCCGAAGCACGTATTTTACTGTCTGCTGGAAGATTAAGGTTGGGCACGAGTGATGCATATTTTTTGGACCGCCTCACTGGCAATTTCGCAACCGATGTGACCACGGCATCTCGCACCTCGCTCATGACTCTCGACACACAACAATGGGATGATGAACTGTGCGCTCTGTTTGGCATTCCTAAACCATGCTTGCCTGAAATCCGCAGTACCACTGGCCACTTTGGCATGATTGGCAAAACACCTGTCACCGCCAGTCTGGTGGATCAACAAGCGGCGCTTTTTGGTCACGGTTGCATGAATGTGGGCGATGCCAAAATAACATTTGGCACTGGTGCATTTGCACTGGCTTTAGCTGGGCCCGCACGACCGCTCAAAAATGATTCAGGTTTACTGCCCACTGTCGCGTGGCAAATGGGCCAGCAGCCGCCACTCTTTGCAGTTGATGGTGGCGTTTATAATGCGGCCTCGGCGGTGAACTGGGCTAAGGGTCTGGGCCTCTTTAAAGATTATGCAGAAATCAATTTTTTCAAATCTGAAAGTGCCATTTCGCGCGGTCTCGTGTTCGTTCCGGCCCTTTCAGGTCTTGCTTGCCCGCATTGGGACCGCGCCGCTTCCGGCCTTTGGTTGGGCATGGGACTAGACACAACCAAGCAAGATATGATGCAAGCTGTTCTTGAAGGCATTGCATTGCGTACACAAGAAGTTGTGCGGTCCATGGACAGGCAAAGCGAAAAGGGCAGTTTCATTTCGATCGATGGTGGCCTCAGCGACAATCCCTATTTCGGTCAATTCCTTGCCAATGCGCTCAACCGCAAAGTTGTTGTTGCAGGAAGTGCTGATCTCACGGCACTCGGTACTGCGCGTATGGCGATGATCGGTGCGGGCATAAAGTCTTTGCCGCCATTGTCGAGGCCAAAACATATCTTCGAACCCAAGGAACCAATTTCCGCAAAACTGCTTTCGCGCTTTGACATCGCTGTGATCAGATCGAAAGGCTGGAAGAATTTTTAGTTGAATTGGCGCATGCTCATCCCCACATACAACTCATTCGGAGGGTCGCATTATGATTTTTATCCTTAATATTCTTTGGTTTGTACTTGGCGGTTTCATCGCTGGTCTGGCTTGGATTTTGGCTGGCATCATTATGGCCATTACCATCATTGGCCTGCCCTTCGTGCCAACGTGTTTCCGCATGGCGCGCTATACGTTCTGGCCATTTGGCTATGATATTGTTTCGCGTGATCAGCTGACAGGACAAAGCGATATTGGCACAGGTGCCATCGGCACAATTGGAAATATTGTATGGTTTGTGTTTGCAGGTTGGTGGTTGGCGCTGATGCATATCTCGGCAGCAATCGCGCTTACTTTCACAATCATCGGCATCCCTTTCGCTTGGGCCCATGTGAAGCTAGCAATTGCTTCATTGTTCCCGATAGGCAAAAGCATTGTTGCAGTCGATGAGCTTCGGCTTTTGCCTAAGCGCTTTGGTCAAAGTCAATCGGTTTAAATTTATAAGCCGTCGAACAAAATTCACATGCCACTTCAATCGTGCCGTCCTTCACCATGTCGGCACGATCCCCACCTGAGAAGTTTGTGAGCATCGAGGAAACTGCCTCGCGCGAACAGCTGCAGTAACGATTGATCTGAATGGCTGGGTAAACTGTAACGCCGTCTTCGTGATAAAGGCGGTAAAGAATTTCTTCTGCTGTCAAAGTCGGATCGAGGAGTTCATGATCTTCAACTGTGTCGAGCAACAACCGCGCCTTCACCCAGTTATCGTCTTCTAGCTTTTCGACTTCGGAACCCTCAGGTGCGTCACCCGGCGGAAAATCAATGGGTGGTAGGCCACCTTCTACCGGAATGTGCTGAACGAGAATGGCACCCACGCGCCAATGCGGTTTCTTCTCGCCACGCTCAAACAAAGGGCCAGCCGCCATGCGAAGGCGCGTTGGGATTTGTTCTGATTGTTGAAAATAAGTGTGTGCGGCGTCGACCAGCGTTGATGAACCAAGCGGCACAATGCCTTGGTAGCGCTCCATATCAGCACCTTGGTCAACCGTCATGCCGAGATAGCCTTCACCCAGCAATTGCTTTTGATCCGGCTTCTTCAAAGCATCCAATTTTTCTTTTGAAAATTTTGCGCAGCCGCGAACGCCACCGGGCGCTGCATAATCCGCCACCAACATGCTCACGGGGCCAGAGGTTTTGGTTTGTACGATAAACTTACCATCAAATTTCAGTGCGGTTCCCAGCATCGCAGTGAGTGCGATGCTTTCGGCAACCAATGCTGAAACCGTGTCGGGATAGTCATGACGCGAAACAATATCGTCAATCACAGCGCCAAGCCGGACTATTCGACCGCGAACGCCAAGTGGCTTAATGGCAAATGGAATAACTTGGTCCATCACAGTTTTCCGAAGCACGACAGCAAAATGGCTTTCTGCGCGTGAATGCGGTTTTCTGCTTCATCAAACACCACTGAATGCGGGCCGTCCATAATGGCATCAGTCACTTCTTCGTTCCGGTGTGCCGGCAGGCAATGCATAAACAATGCTTCCTTCTTTGCATGCTTCATCAAGGCTTCGTTCACTTGGTATGGCTTCAACAGATTGTGCCTGTTTTCAATATCTTCGTCGTGCATTGAAACCCAAGCGTCTGTAATCACGCAATCTGATCCAGCAACAGCGTCTTCGGGCGATGTCATAACAGAAACATCAGCTTTGTGTTTCTTGGCCCAATCTAAAAATTCTTTTTGGGGTGCCAATGAGGTTGGGCATCCCACATTCAGCGAACCACCCAAGATGCCTACGGCCTCAATCCATGACGCGCAAACATTATTGCCATCGCCAACCCAAGCCACCTGATTGTGTTCAAGATGACCTTTTTTTTCTTCCAGAGTCATGACGTCGGTTACGACTTGACATGGATGAGTCATGTTTGTCAGGCCGTTGATCACAGGGATAGTCGCTGCCGATGCAAACTCATCCAATGTTTCGCGTTTCTTAGACCTGATCATCACGGCATCAACATAACGTGAAAGCACCCGCGCTGTATCAGCAACAGTTTCGCCACGACCCAACTGCATCTCAGAACCAGAGGCCGTAAACACTTCTCCACCCAATTGCCGAATGCCAACTTCGAATGAAAAGCGCGTGCGGGTTGAGGGCCGTTCAAAAACCAAAGCAACGATTTTGCCCTTTAAAGGTTGATCAGCATCGTGAATGCCTTTGGCTAAGCCTGCAC
>JAYVPZ010000305.1:0-6022 GCA_043757105.1 Aestuariivirga sp.
CACACTCGCGGGCTTCCACCAACTGAACCACGGCATGTTCGAATTGGCCCGCGGTTATGCAGCTGAACAAATGACGGCCTATTCACGTTTACAAGAAGCCGAGTTTGCCTCAGAAGCGAATGGTTACACCGCCACGCGCCATCAACGCGAAGTGGGAACAGGTTATTTCGATCTTGTTTCCACCACCATCTCCGCTGGTGCATCTTCGACGACTGCGATGCAGGGTTCAACTGAACACCAACAATTTCATGCTGCTGAATAGGAGTAAATAGTAATGTTACAAACCCCTGTAAAAGATCGGGCCGAGGCCCAAACTTCAACGATGAACGAAAAACAAAGCGACGCAATCCGCCGCCTAGCCAATGATTTGCACCGCTTGAACAATTCCGTGATTGCAGCGGTGGATCTTGGCCTCTCCATTGAGTTGCAACGCGGTGCCCGCCACCATGCCGAGGGCGGTTACTGGGGAGACCTGATGATTCCGATTGTCGTGAAACAAGCATAGCGATGTAAACTGTGTGTGCGGTGCAGTCTATGGTCGGAGTGAGAGGATTCGAACCTCCGACCCCCTGCTCCCGAAGCAGGTGCGCTACCAGACTGCGCTACACTCCGTGTTTTATGGTATTATTATTAACACGGAAATTTGGTGCTGCAAGGTGATTGCCCTTCACCAATCCAGCAGCTATAGGAGCGCCAGCTTTGGGGCGTCGCCAAGCGGTAAGGCACCGGATTTTGATTCCGGCATTCGGAGGTTCGATCCCTCCCGCCCCAGCCAATTATTCCTGCCTTGTTGCGAGTAATTTTGTTACTCCGATTTCGTTCCGTCGATTCCGAGGCTTCGGGAATGCATTAAATCTTCATTGCGGCAGAGTAGGACTTACCCAAAAAAAAGTCCCTCCACTTTTTCCGGGTAAGTCCAGTTCCTGGTTCACTGAGGACTTGGTATCGAAAGAAATCAGCGCTTTTTGCTGGCGAGTTCCACCACTACGTGCCCTGAAACCGGATCGGTGACGCCCAAGCCGCCACCCAGATCTTCGAGTGTCTGGCGGAAGCTGTCGAGCATCGCGATCATCTGCGGCCGCGCGGCCGCGAGCTTATCCATACTGTCCCACTTGCCGATAATACAGTAGGTGCGGTCACCAGTCTTAATCACCGAGGCTTCGCGCATGCCTTCAATCGCGGGCGCGTTCTTATGGGCATCGATGAATTTCTGCTCTTGGCCGGGCTTCACTTTGAAACGAACCACATTGTAGGCGGTCATGACTCTCTCCTTTTGCACGTGTTCAATGTTGATCGGCGTCGACGATGATTTCGACGTCAATGGTTGCGGTATGGTGAGACGTCGGGCGTGCCGGGTAAGCGCCCATTTCGGCTTCAAGGCTTTGGGTGATGTTACTGTGAAACAGGTACCGCTCGTGACGGTAGAGATCAAACGTGGCACCTGACCCTATCGGCCCTGCGGATGACGCGCTGATGTCGTGATCGTAGCTTGCGACAGGCAGAAGCTTTGTGCTGCCCGCAATTGCAACCTCAGCGCCAAAGAAATATTCGGTCTCGGAACGATTGATGATCGTCACATCCGTGCAGATGCAGTCGGAGCTGACCTGCGGCACCATTATGGCGGGATAGATGATCTCCAGATTGCTAATAGGTAGGAATGCCCCAACGCTGCGGACGCTGCGGGCTGCAGGAGTGCTATTGCTACTTGCGTTTCTCATGGATAGCTCCATGGCGCAGGGGCGACGGCACTCGCTCTGCGCCACATGGTCCTATTTTATTGGAATCATGAGATGTTGATAGGGCGTTCCGGCCCACATTACGTAGGGTTTACTCGTATCGGGTTTGGCCCCCGTCGGGTAACCAACCATCATGTCCATGGCATTCAGTACCATGACGTGTGGACCGGTTTTAAGCCAGTTGTTGTCGGCCGTGGGTGCAGTAGCGTAAGGGTCAGTATTGCTGGCATCGGTTCCACCCGCCAGCATATACATGAAGCCCACCTTATTCTTGGGTGGATCCTTTTTGCCGATCCATGCCATGGCCCATTCCAGCGCATTGGCATCACCGCACATTGGATCGGGCCCTGGCGTTGCGGGTGTATCTGGCAGGCACCAGAAGCCATTGGTACCCTCGCGCAGCGTCTTCATCTTGCCGTCTGCACCCATTGCATAGATGGCGGCACCTGCGGCAACGGCGGCTGGAGCTGCCGATTCAGCACTTTTGATCAACTCAGCATCATCTGCGAATGCCAGTTTCGCGGCAGGCAAAGCCATGGCAAGTACAGCGACAGGCAATATCAAAAATTTCTTCATGACGTCTCTCCTTAGATTGATCGATCTCCTTAGATAGTGGTGGATTGTATTACGACGTTAGCTATCCCACGCCTGAACCGTGGTCTGCTTAACGATCCCGTCGGGGCCTAGCTCAGCCGTCGTCGAGGCAATGACATGTGTGCCATCGGGATAGCTGCATCCCTCGACAAAGGCCAAGTGCTCACCGTCGACGAAGCCTTGATCAAGCGTGTGTTTCATGTCGCGGCCATAGACGTCGTCGAGGAAGATTCCGATGTCTTTGGCGCCTTTGATGGTGCGCGGCTTGCTTGGCGGATTGTTCATATCGATGATGGTCATCACAGCGTTGGCGGCGTAGAGCGCCTTCAGGCTTTTGGCGTCGCGGGTTTCGACAGCTTTCCGGATACCGGCAATGGTCGGCGTGTTCGGGCTCATAGATACCTCCTTGAGATGAATCTTTGATAATTTGAAGCACAGCACAAATATGGAATGCGGGCGTTCACGGGCACTTGGAAAAAAGTTCAGTAAACCCACGCAACATTTCTATACCTACTAGTTGGTAACTTGTCAACTGGTAAGTAGAAAAGTATATTCGTCGCTTCTGAGTTTCTTTATCGATGCTATGACTGCCCATTTTTATAGGAAAAAAATACCGTGGATCAAAAATCGGATCGTGTGCATACTTCGCAACAAATCATGGATATCGCCCAGCGTTTGGTGCAAACTCGTGGCTTCAATGCGTTCAGCTATGCTGATATCGCTCACGCCTTGAGCGTTTCAAAGGCCAGCCTGCATTATCATTTTGCCTCGAAATCGGACTTGGGCGTCAGGCTGATTGAACGCTACGAAGATGCTTTTAAACGAACGCTTGGAGCTATCGATCTGGAAGGAGGCGGGGTTTCGGCCAAGTTATGGCGTTACGTGGACATCTATTCGCGCGTCTTGGCCGACGAACGGATGTGCCTCTGCGGTATGCTGGCGGCGGAGTTTGTAACTCTGCCGAAGGCCATGCAGACGGCCTTGGAAAGTTTTTTTAACTTGAATGAGCGCTGGCTTGTGCCTGTTCTGGAAGAAGGGCGCGGCAGCGGCAGCCTGCGGTTTGAAGGATCAACTACCGAGGCCGCTCAGTTCATCATCGGCTCGCTAGAAGGGTCGATGATGATGGCCCGATCGTACGGAGGGATCGCGCGCTTTGATGCTGCGGTGCGCCACTTACTTGCCAATATTGGGGTTGATAGCACATCTCATTGATCAGACCCGATATGCTTAGTCACGCAAGCCGGCGATTCTTTTGGAAAGAGGATGGCCCGGGAACGCTAAATCATTTGGCGCGGGTTATGGTCAAAGCTATAGTCGGGTTTAAGCATGAGGTTCTGATGTGGGTTTGACAACTTGGGGCATAGAAACGGCAGCCGTATTGGCAGCGTTCTTGGCGTCACTGGTTGAAGTGGTTGAGGCATTCACGATTGTGCTGGCGGTGGGCACTCTACGTGGTTGGCGGCCCGCTGGGTTGGGCAGTTTGGCCGCCCTTGCTGTACTCGCACTCACGGTCATTGTCTTTGGGCCGTTGATTGAACTGGTGCCCATACACGCCTTGCAATTAAGCATTGGTATTCTTCTGTTGTTATTTGGAATGGGTTGGCTGCGCAAAGCCATTTTACGTTCTGCTGGCGTTATTCCTCTGCACGATGAAGAACTGATTTTTGCAAAGGAATCCCAGCACCTCATCGACGAAGCGCAAAGAAAGCAAACTTCGCTGCAATGGATTGCAGGCATCACCGCATTTAAGGCCGTGTTGTTGGAAGGCCTTGAAGTGGTGTTCATCGTGATCGCCGTGAGTGCCGGCCGCGGGCTGATCTGGCCAGCTTCTATGGGTGCAATGGCGGCCTGTATCGTGGTGTTGATCATTGGCCTGATCATTCACAAACCGCTGTCACGTGTGCCAGAAAACACATTGAAATTCGTGGTTGGGGTGATGCTTTCGTCGTTTGGTGTTTTTTGGACGGGCGAAGGCCTGGGCGTGGATTGGCCGGGACGTGATTTGATCTTAATCGCTTTTGCAGCCCTGTTCTTAATCATTGGCTTGACCACAGCTCGCAACTTAAAAATCAGTTTCACTAAGCCTCAGAAGATTTAGTTTGGATTGGAAAGCGCAATGGAAATTATAAAAGACGTATTGGTAGAATTATTCAGCATGTTTGTAACCGACATGCGCCTCACGCTGACAACACTGGGGTTAGTGGGCTTGGTGGCAATTCTGATCATCGTTTTGCAAGTGAACGCGCTGATCGCCGGATTGGTTTTACTTTTAGGTTGCTTTGCCATTGTCATTGAAGCGGCGGCGAGAGAAGCCAAGTTGCGCAAAAAACTTTAGTGGGTTGATATTTGTATGAAGGCTATCGTCATTCACGCCGCCAAAGATCTGCGTCTTGAAGACTGCGCATTGGAAGAACCGGGCCCTAATGAAGTGCAAGTTAAGCTTGCCATCGGAGGTATTTGCGGATCAGACTTGCATTATTTTAACCATGGCGGCTTTGGAACCATAAAGTTGAAAGAGCCAATGATTCTTGGCCATGAAGTTGCGGGTCACATCACCAAACTAGGTGCTGGCATTGACAGATTCGCGGTTGGGCAATTGGTTGGCATCTCACCTTCTAGGCCTTGCCACCAATGCAAATTCTGTCGTGAAGGCATGCTCAATCAATGTCTTAATATGCGCTTTTATGGCTCAGCCATGCCGTTCCCACATATTCAGGGGGCTTTCCGCGAAATGCTGGTGGCCAATGCTGACCAGTGTGTTGCGGCTGATGGTTTGAGTGCCGGGGAAGCGGCGCTGGCAGAGCCTTTGGCCGTTACACTTCACGCCACACGCCGCGCAGGCGAGTTGTTGGGGAAATCTGTTTTGGTAACAGGTTGCGGCCCCGTTGGACTGCTGGCAATTCTTTCCGCAAGGCGTGCTGGGGCTGATTTGATTGTGGCCACTGATATTAGCGATTTCACTTTGAGCATGGCCAAAAAATTAGGCGTAGATTTCGCGTTGAACACGAAGGCAGCACCCGATGCTTTGGACAAATATAAAGTTGATAAGGGCAGCTTTGATATTCTTTATGAATGTTCGGGTGTGCAGGCCGCTTTGGTTTCAGCCATCGGCGCGGTGCGGCCAGGCGGCACCCTTTTGCAACTGGGATTGGGCGGTGACATGACATTGCCTATGATGGCGATTACCGCCAAAGAACTTTCGCTGAAAGGTTCATTCCGTTTTCATGGCGAATATACCACCGCCATCAGCTTGATGCAAAAGGGCTTGATTGATGTAAAATCGCTGATCACACACACGGTGAGTTTGGCCAAAGCACAGCAAGGTTTTGAATTGGCCAATGACCGCAGCCAGGCCCTCAAAGTGCAAATTGCTTTTAGCTAAAAGGAAAGAAAGCGTTGGAACTTTTTAGCCTTCAAGGAAAACAAGCTTTGGTCACCGGCTCAAGCCAAGGCATAGGCTTTGCTATGGCCGAAGGATTGGGACGCGCAGGTGCTCGCTTGATGCTGAATGGCCGCGATAAATTAAAGTTAGAGTCAGCGCACAAGGCATTGGCGGCTAAAGGATTGGATGTTCGCTCTATGGCTTTTGATGTGACGGATGAGGCTGCCGTCAACGACGGCATTGGGAAAATTGAAAATGACAGTGGAGCAATAGACATTCTTGTCAACAATGCCGGAATGCAGTTTCGCAC
>JAYVPZ010000306.1:0-6017 GCA_043757105.1 Aestuariivirga sp.
AATATCATGGGTGTTCAATATTCCGCTTTATCTGTTCGTGACCAATCAAGCCGTTGGGGTTCATGTTCTGCGGCACGTGCCTTATCTTATTCTTGGCGACTGGTTTTGGCACCACGCTACGTTCTCGACTATGTCGCGGCACATGAGGTGGCCCACATTCAAGAGATGAATCATGGCCCCCGTTTTTGGCGGCTGGTGCTGACCCATTGTAAGCAAGCCAAGCAAGGCCGCGCTTGGCTGAGACACGAAGCGCGCGATTTGCATCGTTATGGTGTTAAAACACCCTAATAAAGGCTTTTGTCATCTTGCCTCTGCTCCCAAAAAGGCTTCTTGCGTTTAGGGGCGCCAGGATCAGGAGCACCAAATAAAACATCAAAAATTGTCTTTGGTTTGCGGGGTGAAATTGGGGTCGGCGCAGCATCGGCAACTTGATTTTCAGGCGCTTGTTGGCTTTGTCCCATTGTAATTTGATCAGTAGGCTGAACATATCCCGGAAGGACTGCAACGCTCAAACCTTGATGCGCAGGTTCCATTACATCACGCCACACTTGCGCAGGCAACGACCCACCCGTCACACTTTTTGTCGGGCTGTTATCATCATTGCCCATCCACACACCGGCAATCATATAGGGCGTAAATCCAACAAACCATGCATCACGGTAATTCTGGCTTGTGCCGGTTTTACCGCCAATATCAAAATTGCCAAATTGCGCTTTAACGCCAGTGCCATTTTGTACAACCGCGCGGAACAGTCGGTTCATTTCACCCAGATTGTTATCGGAGATAACACGGCCTAAACCATCACCCTTGCGCTCATACAAAATTTTTCCATCACGCGTTAAAATACGTTTCACAACATATGGCTGCACCGCAGTGCCGCCATTGGCAAAAGGCACATATGCGGTGATCAACTCAATGGGCGAAACTTCAGACGTGCCCAAAGCCAAAGATGCATCATGCGTGAGCGTTGATGTGATGCCAAAGCGTTGCGCCACGTTTGCTACATTTGCGGTTCCAACGGCTATTGCCAATTTCGCCGCCACTGTATTAATCGATTGCGCAAAAGCCTGCTCCAACGAAACCGGCCCTAAATATTGTTGCTTATAATTTTCTGGCGACCAATTGCCAATCCGGACTGGTTCATCAATCTGCATTGAATCAGGGGTAAAACCATTTTCCATTGCAGCTTCATAAACAAACGGCTTGAACGCTGAACCGGGCTGGCGGCTGGCAGAAATTGCGCGGTTATACTGGCTCTTTTGATATGATTTGCCGCCCAACATGGCAATCACGGCACCTGTTGGATCCATCACCACCATAGCCCCTTCGCTCACATGCAATTTCTTGCCATTGTCATTCAGGCGCTTGCGCAATGAACGTTCAGCATTTGCTTGAATAGTGGGGTCAATCGTCGTTTCAATAACAATTGATTGATCATAATTTTTGAGCAGCAGTGGCAATTGCTTGGTGATCCAGTCCACCGCATATTGTTTGGCGGGTAGCGCTGCTTCAGGAGTCACACCTCCAGCTGTATCGACTGCTTCAACCGCATCATCAGCCGAAATAAAATTGGTATCGACCATGGCGTTGATGACCAGCTTGGCCCGCGTCATGGCGGCGTCAGCATTTTTTGCGGGGTTATAATTGCTCGGCGCTTTGAGAACACCTGCCATGGTGGCGGCTTCCATAATGGTCAATTCCGAAGCGGATTTATTGTAATAAGTATGTGCCGCCTGCTCAATGCCATAAGCTCCGGAACCAAAATAGACCCGGTTTAAATAGAGCTGCAAAATTTCGTCTTTGGTAAATTTATATTCGAGCCACAGCGCCAACACCGCTTCTTGTGCTTTGCGAGTGGCGGTTTTTTCTTGAGTGAGAAACAGGTTCTTAGCCAACTGTTGCGTGAGTGTTGACCCCCCTTGGATCATATGTCCTGCCATTACATTACGGGTCATGGCGCGGGCAAGACCGATAGGGTCAACTCCAAAATGACTGCGGAAGCGGCGATCTTCAATCGCAATCACAGCACCTGGCACATAATCTGGCAAATCGGAAATACGGGCCGCATCACCGAAAAATGCGCCCTGCTGCGACAGTACTGATCCATTGCTGGCCAAAATCATAATGCCGGGTTCACGCTCTGGAATTTTGAGGAGGCCGCGCTCATTAAGCGAAAATAAAACATAGCCAAATCCTATGGCCCCAGCCACCGTGCCCCAGAAACCAAGCCAGATCATCAAACCGATCAAGCGACCAAGGATACCGCGTTTGCGTTTTGTAAGCTTGCGGTCTGATCTTAAATCTTTGCGACCATCATTAAAAAGTTGAGGCTCAGTTCGACCTGACTTTTTCTTTTTCTTGCTGCTGCCAAATAATCTCATAACGACTCACCCCCAAGAGCCACACCGCAATTTATATGCCAGCGTTCATTTTGGGTCGGTTAATAATTAGAATATGTTCACGAGATTCTTTGGTGTTCAATCATGGTGCAAACATGGCGCTACATTACTGCGCCAACATACCAAGGCACATATTCATTGTCGCCATAGCCCAATTGTTCTGATTTGGTCTTTTGGCCCGATGCCGCTTTGAGGATGAGATCAAAAATTTCTTGCCCCTTGGTTTCCAGTGAAACGCCTTCAACAATGTCACCACAGTTTATATCCATATCGTCAATCATACGGTGATAAATATCAGAATTCGTTGCGAGCTTGATGGATGGACAGGGCTTATTGCCATAGGCACTGCCGCGGCCCGTGGTAAAACACATAAGATTTGCACCACCAGCCACTTGGCCCGTGGCGGAAACCGGATCGTAGCCGGGAGTATCCATAAACACAAAGCCCTTCTCCGTCACAGGCTCAGCATAACGATACACTGCATTCAAAGTCGTCGTTCCGCCTTTGGCTGCGGCACCCAGTGATTTTTCAAGAATGGTTGTGAGGCCGCCCAGCTTATTGCCGGGTGATGGATTGTTGTTCATTTCCATATTATTGCGCGCAGTATATTCTTCCCACCATTTGATGATCTCAACCAGCTTTTCGCCCACTTCTTTTGTGGCCGCGCGGCGTGTGAGCAAATGTTCGGCACCATAGATTTCAGGTGTTTCTGACAGTATTGCTGTTCCACCATGGCGCACTAGAATATCAACCGCAGCACCCAAAGCCGGATTGGCCGTGATGCCTGAATAACCATCCGAACCGCCGCATTGTAATGCCAATATCAACTCTGAAGCCGAGCAGGTTTCGCGCTTAACCGCATTCACCGCTGGCAACATGGCGCGCACGGCTTCAACGCCAGCAGCCACAGTTTTCTTGGTTCCACCCGTTTCTTGTATCGTCATAGTGCGGAAAGTCTCGCCTTCTTCCACTTTATAAGCCTCTTTAAATCTCGGGATTTGAAAGCCTTCACAGCCAAGCCCCACCATCATCACACCGCCCATATTAGGGTTCGTGGCATAGCCCCAAGCGGTGCGTTTGAAGATATCAAAAATCACACCGCGATAATCAATCACACAGCCATTGTCTTGGGTCAGCGCCACCACACCATCAATATTAGGATAGTCTTTGAGAATGCCAGAACGATTAATTTCCTGCGCGATAAAAGTGGCAACAGTTGCCGAACAATTCACCGAAGTCATAATGCCTATGTAATTGCGCGTTCCCACCTTGCCATTCTTGCGGCGGTAACCTTGGAACGTGGCGCGGTCTTTTTCCGGCACCATGATTTCTTTTTTTGCGGCTTGCGCAAAAGCATAATCATGGGAGAGTGAACCCATCTCCACATTATGTTCATGCACCCAGTCACCAACAGCAATATCTGACTTCGCAAAGCCGATGATCTGACCGAATTTGCGGATGGGTGTGCCTTTGCTGATGGCATTGGCCGCCATTTTATGACCACGCATGATGCGGGCAGTTGTGGTTATACCCTCAGCCGCCGCTTGGCCCTTGTCGATAATGCGGTTGGATATTAACACATTGTCCTGCGCATTCAGGCGGAGCATGGTGGGTGCTGACATGGTCTGGAATCTCTTTTCTAAACTGTTATAACAGTTTCATAGTCGCTAGAGGCGGCAAAAACAACAAAGTTGAAAAGGTATATTTAAATGAAAAAGCGGCTGTTCAATGCTCCATCTGGTGCGTCCATTTCTTTCACCGAGCTTGGCTTTGGCGCGGCACCGCTGGGCAATCTCTATCGCCCGACTACTGATAAAGACGCACAAGCCACTTTGGAGGCCGCATGGAAAGCAGGTGTTCGCTATTATGATACTGCGCCGCTTTATGGATTAGGTCTTTCTGAAACGCGTCTCAATCAATTTCTGCGCGGTAAAAAGCGTGATAGCTATGTGCTATCCACCAAAATTGGCCGTCTCTTAGAAGTATGCCCACCCGCCAATCGCACTGGTATTGGCAAGTTTTTCAACACACCAAATCGTCGCGAAGTATTTGACTATTCTTATGACGGCGTGATGCGGTCATTGGAATTTTCGCTTGAACGTCTTGGCGTTGATTCAATCGACGTTGTGTTCGCTCATGATTGCGATGTGTTTACGCATGGTACACCTGAAAAACGCGACGCCTATGTCAAAACATTTTTGGAAGGTGGCTACAAAGCTTTGGTCAAACTCCGCGATCAAAAAGTGATCAAGGCCATTGGGGCCGGCGTCAATGAATGGCAGGTGTGTGAGACATTGGCTAAAGCTGGAGATTTTGATCTGTTCTTGCTGGCTGGTCGCTACACGCTTTTGGAACAGGAAGCGCTGACCTCATTTTTGCCTTTGTGTGAAGAACGCGGCATCGGCATTGTTTTAGGCGGGCCTTATAATTCTGGCATTCTGGCCACGGGGCCAAAGAAAGGTGCATTCTATAATTATGATCCGGCACCGAAACATATTTTGGAACGCGTGGCAAAAATCGAGGCTATTTGCAAGAAGCACAAAGTGAAATTGCCCGAAGCAGCGCTCCGGTTCCCTTTACTACACCCATCCGTTGTTTCTGTTGTTCCTGGAGCCGTTTCACCAAAGGAAGTCGCACTGAATGTAAAAACCCTGAGTGCCAAAATTCCAAATGCCATGTGGAAAGATTTGAAATCCGTTGGCCTTATGGATGAGCGCGCCAAGACATGATAATTGATGCGCACCAACATTTTTGGAATCCAGCACGTGGAGATTATGGCTGGATGGACGGCGTTGGCCTTGAACATTTGCGCCGCGCCATTTTGCCGATTGATATGGTGGGTCATTTAAAAAAACACAGTATTGATAAAACTGTGCTAGTGCAGGCCGCACCCACGGTGAATGAAACTGAATACATGTTGGGTCTGGCTGATACCACCGACACGATTGCCAAAGTCGTAGGTTGGGTAGATTTTGAATCACGAGACGATCTTAAACATTTGCAGCGCTTAGCCAAGCACCCCAAATTTTCGGGTGTTCGCCCGATGATTCAAGACTTGCCCGACCCTGAATGGATGCACGCACGAGATGTGCAATGGGCGTTTGATGCGATTATCGATCTTGATTTGACGTTTGATGCCTTGGGTTTTCCTATCCATCTAAATTCTTTTTTGCGACTGTTTCATCACTACCCAAAAATGCGCATTGTGGTCGATCACTGCATGAAACCGCGCATACGAGATGATGCTTTTGATGTTTGGGCTTCAGGAATTGCCAAGATCGCCGCGGAAACCAATGTGTATTGTAAACTTTCCGGCCTCGCAACTGAAGCCAAGCCCGCTTGGAACACAAACACGCTTTTGCCTTATGCTCGTCATGTGATTGAGGTGTTTGGTGCAGATCGCGTGATGTTTGGCTCGGATTGGCCAGTTTTGGAGCTGAATGGGAGTTATGATAGCTGGTTAAAGACTGCCAAGACGATTGTTCAACCAACTGAATTTAAAGCAGTTTTTGGAGAAACGGCGGCGCAATTTTATCGCATTTCATAAATGATGTTTAAGCATCAAAATTTAAGGTTCGAACACATAGATATTTGATGTAAAAACATCTTTACATCATT
>JAYVPZ010000307.1:0-1573 GCA_043757105.1 Aestuariivirga sp.
GTGCGCGAGTCCGCCATGGAGCGAAACCGCCTGCTGAATAATGCTCCACATTATGTGAAAGCGCTAGAAGTTGTGTTTCCAGTCAACTCTTGGTTTGCGGGTCTGAAAGATGGCTTTCTGGGCTATCTTGGTTTTAAAGCGCGCATCAAAGAGCGCGGCGCTTTGCTCATTGAAATCGGTTTGCGCATTTATGATTTTTATAATCGCAAGGTGAAGGCCCTTCCCGATCACCGATTTTTTGGCAAGAACAGACTGCGCGAAGAATTTCCGGCAATCACGAAACAGGCTGTGGCAGCAGGACTTTATTACGAAGGCCGTGTCACTCATGCTGAGCGCTTAGGGTTAGAACTTGTGTTGGATGGTCTTGCGGCCCAACCCCAAAGTTCGCTTCGCACATACACCGAAGTGCAAGGACAACCGCAGAAAGGCGAATTTACGCTCAAGGATATTATTACCGGCGAAACCACCCAAGTGACGGCAGATATTGTTATCAACGCCAGTGGGGCTTGGATCGACAAGGTGAATGACAGCCTTGGCTTCGCGTCGCAATATATGGGTGGTTCACGGGGTGCGCATGTTATCGTAAAGCATGAAGGCTTGTTACAGGCAACCCAAGGCCGCATGATGTATTTCGGCTGCAAGGATGGCCGTTTCAATTTGCTCTATCCGTTTTTTGGTAACGTGCTTGTAGGCTCAACAGATCTGGCTCAGAAAGATCCTGACCTTGCGCATTGCAGTGCTGAGGAAACGGATTATCTTTTAGCGGCTGTTAACGAAATTTTCCCAGATATCAAACTCACGCGCGATGATGTGATCTTAACTTACAGCGGCGTTCGGCCCCTGCCCCGCGCCAATGGCAAAGACATTGGTGATGTTTCGCGAGATCACAGCATCGGCCGTGATAAACTGCCGGGTACAGAGGTTCCCGTGCTGTCGTTGATCGGCGGCAAATGGACAACGTTCCGCGCATTTTCTGAACAATCGTGTGATGCTGTGCTTTCATTGCTTGGCAAGGCGCGCGTCGTTTCGACGGTTGAAATGCCAATTGGCGGTGGACGCAATTATCCTCGCGATGAAAACAGCCGCAATGCCATGGTCAGCGAAATTGGAACACGCGGGAATGAGCTGTTGAATCGATATGGCACCAAAGCCTTAGATGTACAGCAATTTGCAGCAACGACTCAGGATCGTCCAATGTCATCGCTTCCGGCCTATAGCACCGGAGAGATCGCTTACATTTGTGCAAATGAAAACGTGCGCCATCTTGCCGACCTGCTGTTGCGCCGCACTGCTATCACCATGGAAGGTTTGCTGACTGCTGACGTGATTGACGAAACTGCAATCATCGCGGCAAATGTTTTGAGCTGGAACAAGAAGCGTATGGCCGGCGAAATTGAACACGCAACAGCAGAACTCGCTCGCCGCAGTGTTAAGAATGTCAGGTCTGATGCAGCGAGGAGCTGACCGACGCTATCAAGGCTGATGTCACTTTGGCATAGTTTAGAGATGGTTGCAGTTCTGTTAAAGCCCCGTAGGTTTTGGGATCAAAGTTCAGGCCCATCGCAAGGTATGC
>JAYVPZ010000308.1:0-6011 GCA_043757105.1 Aestuariivirga sp.
CTGCATGGGGGATCTCTCCGTGGGTTGCTTTCACAACACCCCATGAATCACATCAAAACTGATTTGAGAATCCCCCACCCTTATCCGTAACTCGGGTTAATTACCTCGCCAGACCAAATACTTCCGCCCTCAATATCTTTGTCTGACATCCAAGGTTTTATAACTTGGATTACGTCGGGGAGCCAACCTTTCAGGAGTAATGCTGTTCTGCGACTTCTTTCTCCCGACCAACTTATAAATACTTTCATATTAGTTCACTCTGACGGTTTATCATGCAACTATGGAGCGTGCCGCTGAATAGTTCAAGCCGCCTCTCGTTTAAGCTTTAACCTTGGCATCTTCATCACTTTCAAGACCCCACTAAAATTGGGTTGCCGTCCTCTCGCCGCTTTAGCGGGAGAGGACAGGGGCCCAATTTGCTTTTGCAAATTGGGAAAGGTGAGGGTGCCTGCCGCGAGTTCCCTCACCTCCCCATTGTTTCGCTTCGCTCGCCAATGGGTCCCTTCCTGCTCCCGCAAGCGGGAGAGGACGAAGAAATTGAACCGCTTCCGGTTTCAACTTCTACCGTGATGTTGCAACCCATCCCGTCATCCCGACGAAAGTCGGGACCCAGGGGCCACAAACCCAACTTTAAACACGGCACTTGTTGAAAGTCTGGGTCCCGACTTTCGTCGGGATGACGGTTCAGGGAATATACCTCCCACAAGTTTCGTCAAACAAATCCCGCCATTGTGGGTTAGTTTTTTCGATCAATTCAAGTTTCCAATTGCGTCGCCATTCTTTCATTTGCTTCTCACGCTTGATGGCATCTTCCATGGTTCCGAAATATTCAAACCAAACAAGACTTTTCACGCCATAGTCCTTGGTGAAGCCTTCAAATCGTTCCGCTTTGTGGGCGTTTATGCGGGAACATAAATCACTCGTTACGCCAATATAAATCGTGCCATTGCGCTGGCTGGCGAGAATGTAGACGGCCGGAACTTTATCCTCGCGCATCGCAACTTTTTCCATCATCCTCGAGCCACAATATCAATTTTCAATTCTGTAGCTAGCCGAAAGCCTGCGTCCCGACTTTCGTCGGGATGACAATTGGCGTATAGTCGCGGAATGCACTGCTTCCTCACCGACCGCATCCCAACGCCCATCGGCGATATGATCCTTGTCGCCCGAGATGGTGTTTTGCTGCTGCTGGAATTTGAGGATGCGATGCCTCGTATTGAGCGCCAGATGAAGGCTCGCTTCAAAGATTTTGAGTTGCAGCTTTCGTCCAATCCGTTTGGTTTGTCCGATGTGATGAAAGATTATTTCAGCGGCAATGTTCACGCCATAGATAACATCCTCACCGATGGTGGTGGAACCGCGTTTGAAAAACAAGTCTGGGCGGAACTCCGTAAAATCCCAACCGGCACCACAGTCTCCTATGGCTCCATCGCGCGCAAGCTGGGCGACATCAATATGAGCAGGGCAGTGGGCACTGCAAATGGTCGTAACCCCATTGCGGTCGTCGTTCCCTGTCACCGTGTGATTGGTGCGGACGGTTCGATGACGGGATATGGCGGAGGCATTCACCGGAAGGAATGGTTGCTCCGCCATGAAGGTGCGTTGCTGATCTAATTAATTTTCGCCGTCGTCGCTGCTTCCAGCATCCTCTGGCTCGTCGGCATCGTCTTGAATATCGGCTTCGGCATCGCCTGCCGCATCGCCTTCGTCGCCTTGGTCAAGATCGGCCACGTCTTCTGCGTTTGAGCCTTCGTCATAGGTAATGTCTTCGTAAGACACTTCTTCTGATTCTTCGTATGACACTTCCGAATATGATTCAGTCGATGAAACCTCTGTGCTGCTTACTTCGCTATAAGTTTCATAAGTTGTCTGCTCAACTGTATAGCCAAACTCATAGGTGAAATCGACGAAGTGAACACCAGCGGAATTTGCCTGGCGCTCAGTAACTCCAGCTGCGTAAGTTAAAACATTCACACCAATAATCTCGGAGCTATAGCCATCAACCGCCACAATCGCTGTCGTGCCCTCATGTTCAATCAGGAACAGATAGACTTGTCCTTCGCGGCGCGTGTCCTTAACGGCAACCCCTAATTTCTCCAATCTGGCAATCAGAAAACCAGCACTGCGCATTTTGTGCTTGAGGGCTTTGACTTGTGTGATTTTTAGCGGTGTTCCAATCGCTGGTTTGGCGGCGGTGAATGCAAGTGCATTTCCTGTCAACAGAAGAGTTGGCAAGGCAATTGCGATTATAAGGTGTTTCAAGTTTATCATCGATTGTTTCCTCGGATTGGTTGTAAAACTGAAAATTCCCCCAAATCAGCGTTAGCCGTAGCGGCCGAAGGATTCAATCTGCGCCGACGTTCAATTTAAAATAAACTGGAAAACTCTCACGTTCTGAGTGGGCCGCACGTCGAGAGCGTCCTCACGACGGTGCGCGCTCCGCACTCCGGTTTGGAATTTTGTAAGCCAAATTCCAAAAATCTCTTTTCACAATGTCAAACAGCAGGGTTGCGGACTTAAGCGACCAATCTGCTATATAGTCCTACAATGAGAACAAGTCAAGAACTTTTTTGAATTTTATTTTTGGCGGTTTTACGGTTGCGCAGAACATGCTCGTGTTCCTTGTCATACAAAGCGGAATCCCTGAATTCCGTATGCCCCAAAACGGGGCCCACCAAGATCAAAGCCGTGCGCGTGATCTTGGCTTCTTTCACCTTTTTGGCGATTGTCGAAAGTGTACCATGAATGAAAAGTTCATCTGGCCATGTCACGCGGTAGGCCACCACAACTGGACAGTCAGCGCCATAATGGGGGGTCAATTCGCGTTCGATGTGACCGAGGTTGCGGATCGATAAATGTATAGCCAGCGTGGCTTTCGATGCGCCCAGCAGCGCCAATTCTTCCCCCGGTGGCATGGCCGAGGCCTGCATCGTGGTTCGCGTTAGGATTACGGTCTGTGCGATTTCAGGCAGAGTGAATTCAGTTTTTAATGCAGCCGCCGCCGCTGCAAAAGCAGGTACACCGGGGGTCACGTCATATTCAATTCCCAGCGCATCCAACTTGCGCATCTGCTCGGCAATTGCGCCGTACAGGCTCGGATCGCCGGAATGCACACGGGCCACATTTTGATTTTGCGAATGTGCCATTTTGATTTCGTCGATGATTTGATCAAGATGAAGCGGGGCGGTATCAACCACGCGGGCACTTGTCGGCGCAGCCTTCACAATTTCTTCGGGCACCAATGAGCCTGCGTATAAACACACCGGGCAAGATTGGATCAGTTTCAATCCACGCACAGTAATCAAATCTGCAGCGCCGGGCCCAGCGCCGATAAAGTGTACTTTCATTTTGCATCCATCTTTTTGGCATAGCCGCGCGGGGTGTAAGCATAAGTTTTCCCATCACCACGGGTGATTGATTTGGATTGTGATGAGCCGACCATGACGAGAGTCAGCATATCGACTTCCTCCGGATCGAAATCCGAAAACCTCCGTATACGGACGTTTTCTTCAGGTCGTCCCAGATTGGTGGCCACAATGACTGGCGTATCTGGCGGGCGATGATCTTTGAGAATGGCAAAGGCCCGCTCCAGCTGGTCTCGCCTTTTGAGCGAGCGCGGATTATAAAACGAAATCACAAAATCACCTTCCGCCGCCGCCTTGATGCGTTTCTCAATCGACTCCCAAGGAGTCAACAAATCAGAAAGCGAAATACAGCAGAAGTCATGGCCAATCATCGCACCCGCTTTGGCGCTCGCCGCTTGGAAGGCCGAAATACCGGGATGCACTTCGATCTTAATACGATTTGGTTCGCGGTCAATCAACTCATAAACCAAAGCCGCCATCGCATAGATAGCTGCATCACCAGAGCAAATGAGAGCAACGCGCTTGCCCTGCTTGGCTAGTTCAATAGCATGGCGGCAACGGGCTTCTTCATCGCCGAGAGGGAAGCGGTGTTCAGTTTGATCCATCAACATATCTGAGACGAGATCGAGATAAAGTCCATAACCCACCCATTCAGTGGCCATGGCCAGTTCAATTGAAACATTCGGACTCCGAGTAATTTTATGTCCGGGGCCAATGCCAACGACTGAAACGTGACCTGCTACATGTCCAAGTGGCTCAAGAATCGGGGTCGGAGTCTTTGCAATCGCGATTGTTGCGCGTTTACTTTTGGTTTTTTGAACGATCAGTTCAGAGTCCGGCCCGGCTCCCGCAAGTGCTGCTGCTTCGGCAACACTGGGTGTCCCAACTTCAGATTTCACATAGTCCGAAGGATTTTTGAGTTTTGCACTTTGCGCATTCAATTCTTCGGCATTGAAAAATACAACATTGTTGAGATTTGAGATCGCTGGTTCATCTTGCTTTAGATCAATCGAAGCGAACGAAGCTATGGAATGAGTTGATAGATTATGTTCTGCGAAAGTCGTTTTAATCAGTGTACGGATTTCTGTTGGATCAGCACCGCGCTCACAACCGATACCCACAGACAGTGTTTCCGGATGATATATCAAATGTTTTGGATTGCCGGTTTTGTTCAGTTCAGTTGTTTCAATAACAACGCCATCAAACTCAGGAGTCCATTTTTGAATTTCAATATTTGTTAATTCAACAGGCGCTTCACCAATCAAAGCCAACCGGTTTCCAGCCAATAATGCAGCAATTGCCGATTTCATATGTTCAGGATTGCCAAGAACATAACCTGGCGACGGTTCATCCAAGCTGGCTCCAAAGCGCACTTCGCTGGCGGTCGTAATCGCCGCGTGGCCGCCCGTAATCTCAGCAATGCGTTTAGCCCATTGGTTTGCACCATGGTGACCGCCAAGCAGGGGGATAACCGAGCTGCCATCTTCAGCCACAGCTAGCACAGCAGGTTCTTTGCGTTTGTCACCCAGTTGCGAAGCCAAGGCGCGAATGAGAATGCCTGATGCACAAATCCCAAGAATAGGACGGCGTTCAGCAAACAGCGATGCCAAATGTGTCGTTGCCTTGGCATATGAAACGTCGCCACCTGAAACACAATCGGGCGTGTGAATTTCAAGTTTAAGTTCAGCTTTCAATTTTTGCGCCAGAGGCAAAGCCGAAACGCCAAGGATAAATATAACGGGCATCATGAATTAGAAATTCCGTTCGAAATAATAATCGTCGTGAAATAGGGCAAGGTGTCGCCCTCTATCGTTTCAACAGGTCTGATCCATTGATCATGATGCGTTGCATTTTCGACGGCGATGGCTTTGGAAAGTAGGCCCAGTTCCGCTAACAGCAATTTCACTTTCCCAAAATGTCGGCCCACTTTGATAATGGCCACGGCTTGGCTGGTGGCCAGTTCGAAGTGCAATTTGTCTTCGGGCAAAGTGGCAGGCAAAACTTTCAGCATATCATTGCGCCCCACCAAGGGCTGTCCGATTGCTGCTGCGGCGGCGGTGATTGAGGTGACGCCCGGAACGACAATGGTTTGGTATTTGGAAGAGAGGCGCTCAAAAATATACATGAAGCTGCCATAGAAAAACGGATCGCCTTCACAAAGCATCACAACGTTTTTGCCAGTTTCAAGAACAGCAGCAATTTCGGTTGCACCTTTGTCATAAGCCGCCTCGCCGGGTTCACGCTCAATCCGCATCGGCATGTCGATAGCAATTTCAGTTGTACCTATTTCGATAAACGGCTTAGCAATGTCCCTCGCAGTGGAGTCTTTCCCATTGGCGCAGAGATAGGCGATTACGTCAGCCGTTGAAATTAAGCGCCAAGCTTTGACCGTCATCAATTCAGGATCCCCGGGGCCGACGCCCACGCCATATAAAGTTCCGGTCATGGTTTTATAACTCTCCATTGCACGACTGACATGCGCGGTTTCATCGCGCGGTAAGGGCCAACTTTGGTCAGCGTCGAAACATCCATACGCACCAATTCGCCGCCGTGCAATGGAGAGTTATAAAACCATGACAGGAACTTTGTATGGCGTGGGCGTTGGCCCCGGCGACCCTGAATTAATGACGGTCAAAGCATGGCGCT
>JAYVPZ010000309.1:0-1572 GCA_043757105.1 Aestuariivirga sp.
ATCTTAGCAGCAAAATTACCGAGACTGGTTTCATAAGTCGCTATGCCTGACTTGATGGATTTTATTTTGCCGTCAAAAATATTGTTCTCGCCCACGAACGATGCAACAAAACCGTTGGCGGGATTATTATAAATTTCATTTGGTGTGGCCACTTGTTGCAACACACCTTGGCTCATAACGCCGACACGATCAGACATGGCCAAAGCTTCGCCTTGGTCGTGAGTGATATAAATAAACGTAACGCCCGTGCGCTTTTGAATGGCGCGAAGCTCGGCGCGCATGTGTTGGCGGAGTTTAAGATCAAGCGCTGATAACGGCTCGTCGAGCAACATCACTTTTGGTTCAACCGCCAGAGCGCGGGCAATGGCCACTCGCTGTTTCTGACCGCCAGAAAGCTGGCTTACTTTTTTGTCCGCTGAATCATGCAGATCAACCAATTTCAACAATTCTTCAGCCTTTGCACGGCGGGTGGCTTTGTCAGCACCACGCACTTCGAGACCGAACGCGATATTCTCCCAGATCGGCATGAGTGGAAAGAGGGCCAGATTTTGAAAGATCAAAGCTGTCGGGCGTTCATTGGGCCGCGTGCCAGTCATGTCCTTGCCGCCGATTAAAACCTTGCCTTCGGTGGGATCCATGAAGCCTGAAATCAAACGCAAGATTGTGGTTTTGCCGCAGCCTGATGGACCCAAGAATGAAAAAAATTCACCCGCTTTGATGGTGATATCCACCTTGTCAACAGCGCGAAATTTACCGAAGTCCATCGATATGTTGGATAGCGTTACGTCTTCACTCATGTTCCTCACCCCGGCCTATTTTTGTTTTTGGCCTTAACCCTGTCACCACAAAAGCAGAAAACGATGGGCGTTGCCACCCATCGTTTCAGTTTTTATTGCCTATAATTTAGCCTGCGATGAACTTATCTGCATATTCAGCGCGCAGCTTCAAAAATGAGCTGGTCTGAGTTGGCCACCACCAAAGCTTCGTCAATGCATCACCAGGGAATGCAGCGTTATAGAATGCTGCAACCTTTGCATCCAATAAGTCGATGCTGCCCTTACCAACTGGGTTAGCAGAGTAGGCTGTTGCCATAGCAGCGCCGCCTTCAGGCGTTGCTTGGAAATTCAACCATTCGTAGGCTTGCTCGGTGTTCTTGGCGTTCTTCATCATCATGTAACCTTGGTTCCATGCAATAGAGCCTTCCTTTGGCGCAACATAGCCGTATGGACCTTCTTTGCCCATGTTGAAGCCAGTCGAATCCCAACACTGGCCGATCACAGCACCATTGGTGCGGAATGCGGCTTGTGCTTCGTTTTCGCCCTTCCAGAATTGAACAATGTTCTTTTTCTTGGTGAGCGCTTCCTTGAGAATCACATCCCAGTTAGCTTTCATCACATCATCATCTTTGTAGCTGTCCATGAATGGCTTAGGCAATTTGCCTTCAGCATCAAGAACGCGGCCCAAAGATGCGAGTGCTGAATGCGCACGAACAGTCACTTTGCCTTCAAGGCCTTCACCCCAGAGGTCAGCCAAGCTGGCCTTGCCATATTCCAATGGCATTTTTTCTTTGTT
>JAYVPZ010000310.1:0-1569 GCA_043757105.1 Aestuariivirga sp.
ATTGCCATGTCCACTGCCGTGGCGTTGAGCCACCAAATGTTTGACACATCGGTATATCTGGGTGTGTGCGATAAAATCGTTCCGGGTCTGATTATCGGCGCTTTGAGCTTTGGTCATTTGCCTGCTGTATTCATTCCGGCTGGCCCCATGAAGTCTGGCTTGCCCAATGAGGAAAAAGGGAAAATCCGCCAACTCTATGCACAAGGCAAAGTGGGCCGCGAAGCTTTGCTTGAAGCCGAATCCCAAGCCTATCATGGCCCCGGTACCTGCACGTTCTATGGCACGGCCAACTCCAATCAGATGTTGATGGAAATTATGGGTCTGCATTTGCCGGGCTCAACTTTCGTGAACCCCGGCACACAGCTCCGCGATGAAATCACCAAGGCTTCGGCCAAACAGGCGATGAGCATTTCAACACTCGGCAATCGCTATACGCCGATTGGAAAAATTTATGATGAGAAGGCCGTGGTGAATGGTGTTGTTGGGTTGCTGGCCACGGGCGGCTCAACGAACCACACCATGCATGTGGTGGCGATGGCGGCGGCGGCTGGCATTGCGCTCACATGGGATGATCTGGCTGAACTTTCGAAAGTCATTCCGCTGCTCACCCGCATTTATCCAAACGGCAAAGCCGACGTCAATCACTTCAATGCGGCAGGCGGCATGGGCTTTATGATCCGCGAATTACTCAGCGCAGGATTGCTGCATGATGATGTGACCACCATCATGGGCACTGGGCTTTCAGGCTATGCCCAAGAACCAGGCCTTGATGATGCAGGTGGATTAACATGGCGCGACGCTGCCAAAACTTCGGGTGACAAAACAGTGTTGCGCGGCGTTTCCGAACCTTTTCAAAGCACGGGTGGGCTTAATGTTCTAGAGGGCCCTCTTGGCCGCGCTGTGATCAAATCATCTTCGATCCCCGAAGATCGTCACATCATCGAAGCGCCTTGCCGCATCTTTCATTGCCAAGAAGATTTGGCGGCGGCTTTCAAAGCCAATGAACTCAACAAAGATGTGATCGCGGTCGTGCGCTTCCAAGGCCCCAAGGCCAACGGCATGCCGGAACTGCACCGCATGACACCGCCGCTGGCTGTCTTGCAAGAGCGCGGCTTTCGCGTGGCGCTGGTTACAGATGGCCGCATGTCGGGCGCATCGGGCAAAGTGCCTGCTGCCATTCATGTAACACCTGAAGCAGCTGATGGTGGGCCCATTGCACGTCTCATCGACGGAGATGTTATTCGCATTGATGCGACCAATGGCACAATGGAAGTTTTGGTCGAAGCAAGCTTATTTCAAAGCAGACCGCTGGCCATACAAGATTTGACCGACAATGAAGAAGGTACAGGCCGCGAGCTCTTCTCGGCGTTCAGAAAACTCGCAGGCCGCGCAGATCAAGGCGCATCAATATTTGGGAACAATGCATGACGAAAGATTTGCAAAAAGGTTTGGAAGCCGCATTAAAGCGCGCACCCGTTGTGCCGGTGATGGTGATTGAAAATTTAAAAGACGCTGTGCCATTGGCCCGCGCTTTGGTCAAAGGCGGCCTACCAGTTCTCGAAATCACAT
>JAYVPZ010000311.1:0-1569 GCA_043757105.1 Aestuariivirga sp.
CATGTGCCCCAGCGCTTTGCCATCAAGCGTAATTGAATTTGAATCGCTCGACGCAACTTCGCCGCCCAAAACTTCCAGCAATTCATTTTGGCCATTGCCTGCAACGCCCGCAATGCCAAAAATCTCGCCAGCACGAACATTGAAATTGATGTTATGCAGCGCCACGCCAAAATCACCGCGCTTAGGCATGTTCAAAGATTTCACTTCAAATTTTGCAGCACCAAACTTTCGACCTTCGGCTTTCGACACATCTTTAAGGTTCGCACCAATCATCAGCTCGGCCATTTCGCGCGAGGTTTTCTTGCGTGGATCGCAAGTGGCCACAAGCTTGCCACCGCGCAAAATTGTTGCGGTTTCACACAAGGCAACAATCTCATGCAGCTTGTGTGAGATATAAAGAATAGAACAGCCACCTGCCGAAAGCTTGCGCAAAGTTTCAAACAATTGTTCCACTTCTTGCGGCGTCAGCACAGAAGTTGGTTCATCCATGATCAGTAATTTTGGATTGAGCAATAGCGCGCGCACAATTTCAATGCGCTGCCGTTCACCCACGCTGAGCGTGGCCACAACGCGCTGCGGATCAAGCTTTAAGCCGTATTGATCCATAACTTTACGAATTTCAGTTTCAAGATCACGCTGCGAAATTTTCGCATCTAAACCAAGTGCAATGTTTTCAAGAACCGTCAAAGCTTCAAACAGTGAGAAATGTTGAAACACCATGCCAATGCCAAGCTTGCGCGCGGCCTTGGGCGAGGCGATGCGCATGGCTTCACCATTCCAAATAATTTCGCCTTGGTCTGGCTGCATAATGCCATAAATCATCTTTACTAATGTAGACTTGCCAGCGCCATTTTCGCCAAGCAATGCGTGAATCTCGCCCGCGCCAACCTGAACACTCACATGATCATTGGCCAAGACACCGGGGAATTGTTTTGAAATCCCCTTCAATTCAAGCCGCAAGGGCCCATGCGCCATCATTCGTTTATCCACATCCCCGTCGCTGGCTTTTCGCCAGATTTTCAAGCACTATGGCAGAATGAAAAAGACAGGCAAGTGATGCCTGTTAAAAACTTGGGCAGAAATCGGCGATTTGCGGTTTCTGCACAAATTTTAGCGCCCTGCTCCATTTTTCGCCAAGGAATTGCACATGGAAAAGACACAACGCCCCGAAGATGAAAAACTTCTAAGACTAAGTTTTGACGTCGCCAAACGTGCGAGAGAGTCGGGCGATCACCCTTTTGGTTCGATTTTAACGGACGCCGAAGGCAATGTATTGATGGAACAAGGCAATGGTTACACCAGCGAAGGAGGCGACCGAACTGCACATGCCGAACGCATTCTAGCGTCGCGTGCCGCCAAGAAATATGATGTGGCGTTTCTGCAAAGCTGCACACTTTATACATCAGCCGAACCATGTGCGATGTGTTCAGGCGCCATCTATTGGGCAGGCATAGGCCGCGTGGTATTTGGGCAAACCGAAAAAGCTTTGAAAGCGCAGACGGGTGACCATGAGGAAAATCCAACTTTGGACCTTCCCTGTCATATCATATTTGAAGCAGGACAGCGGCC
>JAYVPZ010000312.1:0-1563 GCA_043757105.1 Aestuariivirga sp.
AGCGCATTGTGCCGCCCCACATCTTCACGCGCCAATTGAATTGCGCCGTCTGCGGAACACCAAGCAGCGGCATGAACCGTGCGGTTCAACTCATTCATCGGCTGAAACGAGGGCAGCGCTTCGAATGCTTTGGCAATAGCGGCTGTTGAAATGACGGGCTGCGGCAGTTTAAGGCTAGGCATCCGAATGGCATCTGCCATTTCCTCAATGCCGCAAAGCCCACAACCCACACGACCTTCCATCGAACGCGAAACAATCCGTTCACGGATGATTTTATCTTCGTCAATTGAAAGATCAACGCTGAAGCCTTCACCCGATGGCATGACCAACACATTGCCGATATAACTTGAGTGCGCAACCAGTCCTTCAGACAAGGCAAAGCCAACGACAAAGTCTTCCAAGTTAGCAGGGGTGGCCATCATCACTGCATGCGATGTGGAATTGATCATAATCGCAACCGGAACTTCTTCGGGAAGTTGCCAGATGGTCGGCGTGCCATTCAGCACACCTCGGGCCGCAACGCTGTTCACTCCGCAGCCACGCGCTTGTTTTCTTCCTCGCGCGTTTCCCAATCCTTCTGCCATTCTGATGGCTGATTAGAAAGGCGAACTTGCACGGCGGTTACTTTATATTCCGGGCAATTCGTGGCCCAATCAGAATATTCCGTGGTGATCACATTCGCACCCGTCACGGGATGATGGAAAGTCGTGTAGATCACACCTTGCGGCATACGCTCGGTAATCAGTGCACGGAGCGTTGTTCCGCCAATGCGGCTGGTCAGCGACACCATGGCCCCATCCGCAATGCCGCGCAGCTCTGCATCATGCGGGTGAATTTCGAGAACATCTTCTGGATGCCAGTTTGAATTCTCAGTCCGCCGTGTTTGCGCACCCACATTATATTGCGATAGAATGCGGCCAGTCGTGAGGATGAGCGGGAAATCGCGACTGGCGCGTTCAGGCGTGGGCACATATTCAGTGATCATGAATCGACCCTTGCCCCGCACAAAACCACCCACATGCATCATAGGCGTTCCATTTGGTGCTTTTTCATTGCATGGCCATTGGATGGAACCCAATTCGTCGAGACGCTTAAACGACACATTTGCAAAGGTCGGCGTGACCAAAGCAATCTCATCCATGATTTCAGAAGCAGAATTATATTTCATGTCATAGCCCATCGCTTGTGCCAGCTCGGCCACCACTTGCCATTCATGCTTGCCCTGCATCGGCGCTTTCACTTGGCGCACGCGGTTGATGCGACGTTCAGCATTTGTGAACGTGCCATCTTTTTCGAGGAACGAAGTGCCGGGAAAAAACACATGGGCAAAGGCTGCGGTTTCGTTGAGGAACAAATCTTGCACCACTACCATCTCCATAGCTTCAAGTGCAGCAGTCACATGATTGGTGTTGGGATCAGATTGCGCAATATCTTCGCCTTGAATGAATATACCCTTGAACGTGCCCTCATGAGCAGCGCTTAACATATTTGGAATGCGAAGCCCCGGTTCTGAATCAAGCGTGGTGTTCCAGACTTTGTTAAATAAATCGCGCACAGTGTTAT
>JAYVPZ010000313.1:0-5973 GCA_043757105.1 Aestuariivirga sp.
AAGCATGTGGCATGATAATCCACCTCCTTGCCTCATTGAATCATGCTTCAACTGATTTGCGAATCCTAAATCGATTCAAACTGAAAATGTGATGCTCTAGTTCGTACCTGCGTCGACCGTCTGGCCGCTGATGGAACTTGTAAGGTGTCTGATCTGATGACGGAAACCGCCATCAAGGGGGTGCATCACGTCAGCGTGCCCGATGGCAAAGGTGGCACCGATCAGGCGTGTCTGGAGATCAGATACCGTCACATTACCGTGCAACCACCAATCGGCAAGCAGCGCCTCTACCCCACCCTCAATCTCACCGTCGTCCACGCCAGGGAGCGCGGGAACCCGAAACACCGCAAAGCCGTTGACTGGAAACTGCTCACAGAAAAATCGATCCAACGAAGCTGATCACTCATAATTTTAAACTCGACCAAATTGTTGAAGCCTATGACACCTTCGGTCGCGCTGCAGAGACTAAGGCCTTGAAAGTTATCATCACCGCCTAGTCAATTATCCGGACAATGGAACCATCTTTGATGACACACGTTTCTCTTCCAACTGACATCTAGAAACAGAATTAAATCACCCCAACCCCTGCAAGGAGAAGTAAAATGGTTACATCAACTGAACATAAAGTGCGCCCTCTGAGCGCAGTCGATTCTGAACTTGACCGCTCTTCGAGAGACAACCCTCCAATGTTGGCACGTAAAAATAAAGCCAATGATACAACGTCAGGAAATATGGTCGGTTGGGTCGTTTTAGCTATCGTAGTCATATTCGGCGGTTATCTGTTTTACAGCTATCAATCACCATTAACACCTGTCCCAGCGACAACAACCAAAATAGAAGCTGCGCCCCCTGCGACTGCGCCAGCCCCAGCGGTTCCACCAGCATCGACATCTGTAACGCCGAAAGCTGATGCCCCAACGGCTCCACCCGCAGATGCGCCAGTAACCCCGCCTGCAGCGGGAACAGCAACACCGCCTGCAACAACAACGACCCCATAATCCCAACCCCCAAACTAAAAAAGCCCTCAGCAATGGGGGCTTCTTTTTGTGGAGCATCTGTCTTCAAAGATATTCAATCTGGCTGCAGTATCAAATGTTAAGAATAGATTGCTCAGTCTACGGACCAACAAGTGTGTGGTTGCCTCCACTATATTTTTTTGTTCAAGCGCAACCGCAATGAGTAGATTCCGAACCTACCGAATGGCGCGTTGCTTGCTATCATAGCCCTCAATTATGGGATCTGATTTATGACAATATCTGCCACCACATCAAAAATTGTTGCCGCAGAGTTAGGAAACGGGAAGTTGGGCCTCATTTCGCTCATCGCTCTGGTCGTGGGTTCAATGCTTGGGGGTGGCGTTTCCAGTCTGCCGCAGAACATGGCCAAAGGGGCATCACCCGCAGCCGTCATGATCGGCTGGCTGATCACAGGCGTTGGCATGTTGGCGCTCGCCTTTGTTTATCAGAATCTGTCTATGCGCAAACCTAAACTTGATGCTGGGCCATATGCTTATGCGAGAGCGGGCTTTGGCGATTTCGTCGGGTTCAACAGCGCATGGGGCTATTGGCTCAGTGCGTGGATTGGCAATGTGTCTTATGTCGTGCTGATATTTGGTGCTCTCAGTTATTTCTTTCCAAGCTTCGGTGCTGAAGGCAACACATGGCAGGGCATTGTCGGGGCTTCGATTCTGCTTTGGTTAATTCATGCACTCATTCTGATGGGCATCAAGCAAGCAGCCGTCATCAATGTGGTTACGACCATCGCAAAGCTGGCACCTATTTTTATTTTTATCGTTGCCGTGTTGATTGCGTTCAAGCTTCCGTCATTCAATTTTGATTTTTGGGGAACAGGCACACCAGCCTTAGGCAGCATCATGGCGCAAGTAAAAAGCACCATGTTGGTAACATTGTGGGTGTTCATCGGCATTGAAGGTGCGAGTGTGGTTTCAGCCCGTGCTGAGCGACGCGAAGATATTGGAACGGCTACGATCATCGGATTTGTGGTCGCTCTGATTATCTATATGTTAGTTTCACTTTTATCCTTCGGGGTGATGACCCAAACAGAACTAGGCGCTCTGCCCGCCGCTGCTTCAATGGCCAATGTGCTCGAAAAAGCGGTGGGGCCATGGGGTTCAGTGCTGGTGCGCATCGGTATTGTGATATCAGTCACGGGAGCGTTTTTAAGCTGGACATTATTTGCGGCAGAAATCCCGTATCGCGCGGCCCGCGAAGGCATGATGCCTGCAATATTCGCAATTGAAAACAAAAATGGATCGCCCTCTGGTTCATTGTGGATCACCAATATCGCCGTGCAGATATTTTTGATTATCACATTCTACGCAAACTCAACCTACTTGGCGCTGTTCTACATCTCAGCAACTGCCATTTTGGTTCCTTATGTTCTATCGGGTGCCTATGCTTTCAAGCTTGCAATGACAGGTGAAAGTTATGAGGCCAGCGAGGGGCGCGGGCGCGACATGGTCGCAGGCCTTATCGCAACTGTGTTTGGCATTTGGCTGATCTATGCCGCTGGTGCCAATTATCTTTTGATGTGCGCGCTGCTCTACGCGCCGGGTATTTTAATCTATTGGTGGGCCCGCAAAGCTGTCAATGAAAAAGCCTTTAACGTAACGGAAGTCTTGATCGCAATCGCCATCGTGCTTGCAGCCGGCATTGCTGGTTACATGATGTTGACCGGAAAGCTGAGTGCCTTGTGATGCAACAAGCAGCCCTCGGGGCCTATTCCGAAACCGGAAAACTCCGCGCGGTTCTGACCTGTCGCCCGGGATTAGCTCATCAACGGCTCACACCATCCAATTGCGACTCCTATTTGTTTGATGACGTGTTTTGGGTGCAACAAGCAAAAAGCGATCATCACGACTTCAGCGAAAAAATGAAAGAGCGCGGCATCGAAGTTTTGGAGATGCACGAACTTCTTGCTGAAATTCTTGCTGAGAAGGCGCCGCGCGAATGGATCTTTAATCGTAAATTCACTGAAAATCACATCGGCATTGGTATGATGGATGAGCTGACCAGTTGGCTGAAGGCATTGCCGCCAGAACAATTGGCTGAGTTTCTTGTGGGTGGAATTACCGTGAGTGATGTGCCCTTCAAAACCCAAGGCATGTTGGGGCTCTATCTTGGTTCTGAGGGCTTCATCACGCCACCTCTGCCCAATTTAATTTTCACGCGTGACACCAGTGCGTGGATTTATGGTGGGGTCACGGTTAATCCTATGCATTGGCAAGCGCGCCGCCAAGAAACGCTTCTCACCGCTGCGGTTTATAAATTTCATCCCCGCTTCACCAATAGCAAATTCAATACATGGTGGGGTGATCCCGATCAAGATTTTGGGCCTGCGACATTGGAAGGCGGCGACATCATGCCCATCGGCAATGGTATTGTATTGGTGGGTATGGGCGAACGTTCAACCCCACAAGCTGTTAGTCAATTGGCACGTGCCCTATTTAAAGCTGGAGCAGCAACACGCGTGGTTGCATGCCAAATGCCAAAGTCACGCTCTGCCATGCATCTTGATACGGTATTGACCCTCGTTGATCGCGCCACAGCGACCAGCTTTGTTGAGGTAGCCGATCAAT
The DNA here is from genome assembly GCA_043757105.1 of Aestuariivirga sp. Taxonomy (GTDB): domain Bacteria; phylum Pseudomonadota; class Alphaproteobacteria; order Rhizobiales; family Aestuariivirgaceae; genus Aestuariivirga. The sequence continues at coordinate 3,599 of JAYVPZ010000313.1, forward strand.
TGCGCTGCTACAGCCTGCGCCCCGGCAAGAAAGACGGCTCGGTTGAGGTTCGTGTTGAGGCCGCTCATATTTTCGAAGTCATCGCCGAGTGCCTGAAAATTAAGAAATTAAACATCGTCGCCACGGGCGGTGACGCTGCCGAACAAGAGCGTGAACAGTGGGACGATGGCAATAACCTAATTGCGCTCGAGCCCGGCGTTGTCATTGGTTATGACCGCAATGTTTATACCAACACGTTGCTGCGAAAAGCTGGAATTGAAGTGATCACCATCCATGGTGCTGAACTCGGTCGCGGTCGTGGCGGCAGCCACTGCATGACCTGCCCCATCGCACGCGACGCTTAATCCAAGAGGTAATTCAAAATGTCAAAGAGTTTGAAGAATCGGAGCTTTCTAACGTTACGTGATTTCGAACCAAAGGAAATTAAATACCTTCTCAAATTGGCTGCCGATCTCAAGGCTTCCAAAAGAGACTGCACAGAAAAGAAGAAACTCAACGGCAAAACCATTGCGCTTATCTTTGAAAAAGCATCGACCCGAACCCGCGTTGGCTTTGAAGTTGCAGCCTATGATCAAGGTGCCCATGTCACCTATCTCGGACCCAGCGGCACCCAGATTGGCGAAAAGGAATCCATGAAAGATACGGCGCGGGTACTGGGCCGTCTCTACGATGCCATTGAGTATCGTGGGTTCGGTCAAGCAGTGGTGGAAGTACTGGCTAAATTTGCAGGCGTTCCAGTTTATAACGGTCTCACAGACGAGTTTCACCCCACTCAAGTTCTAGCTGATCTTTTGACAATGAAAGAACACTGCAAGAAAAAACTATCTGAGATGAAGTTTTGTTTTCTGGGCGACGCCGGAAATAATATGGGCGATTCACTTCTAATTGGCGGCGCTAAAATGGGGATGGATGTGAGGCTCTGTGGGCCTAAATCGCTTTGGCCAAAACAATTGATCATTGACCAGGCAAATTCTATCGCCACGAAAACGGGTGCCAAAATTACTCTCACTGAAAATGTACAGATGGCCGTCAAGGCCTGTGATTTTCTCTACACAGATGTGTGGCTTTCCATGGGTGAATCGGTTGAGAAATGGGGCGAACGCATCGCCCTGCTGAAACCCTATCAAATTAATGCTGATACTATGCGCATGACTGAAAATCCAAAAGTTAAGTTCATGCACTGCCTGCCCGCATTTCACAACGCGGAAACAAAAATTGGCAGAGAGATACAGGAAAAATTCAAAATTAATGCCATGGAGGTTACAGAAGATGTGTTTGAATCCAAAGCATCGATCGTCTTCGATCAAGCTGAAAACCGCATGCACACAATCAAAGCAATTCTTATTGCAACGCTGGCAGGCTAGATTATGCGCGTTGTTATCGCACTGGGTGGAAATGCGATTCTCAAACGCGGTGAAGCCATGTCCGCCGATAATCAGCGGGCCAATGTTAAACGCGCGACGCTTGCTATCAATGAAGTTATCAATGCCGGCCATGAAGTTGTTATTACCCATGGCAATGGCCCACAGGTCGGATTACTTGCTCTACAAGGCTTAGCTTTTGACGCAAACAGCGCCAGCCCGATTGATGTCCTTACCGCTGAAACGGAAGGGATGATCGGTTATATGATTGAGCAAGAACTCGCTAACATTGTAACTCCGGGTCATGAAGTTGCGGCTCTGCTAACGCAAATTGAAGTGAATGCGGACGACCCGGCATTTAAGAATCCTGCGAAACCCATTGGCCCACTTTATGATAAAAAGAAATCAGCAGGCCTCACCACGAAATATGGTTGGAGCATGATTCCTGATGGTTCACATTTCAGACGCAGCGTGCCTTCGCCAGCGCCAAAGCGGATTCTGGAACTCGGCATCATCCAACTTCTGATCCAGCATGGCATCACAGTCATTTGCGTTGGTGGTGGAGGTATTCCTGTTGTCAAAAAGGCCAATGGAAGTTACATCGGTGTTGAAGCCGTTATCGACAAAGATTTTGCCAGCGCCTTGCTTGCAGAGCAAATCAATGCGGACGCGTTGCTTTTACTCACTGATGTTGACGGTGTGTATCTAGGCTGGGGAACTGAACAACAAAAGCAATTACGCAAGATCACATCCGACGAAATGAAGCACCATACCTTTGCAAGTGGCAGTATGGCACCAAAAGTTCAAGCGTCACTTGATTTTTTGAGTAGCGGAGGAAAAATCGCTGGCATCGGTAAAATGGAACAGGCTCTGCAAATTCTGAACGGTGAAGCTGGGACGAACATCGTATCAGTCTCTAGATCAATATGACTTTTGACGGAATCGTCAAAAGTCAGATAAATTGATCGAAAATAATAACTTAGGGCGCTTTTGATGTTTCCATGAAACATCAAA
>JAYVPZ010000314.1:0-1554 GCA_043757105.1 Aestuariivirga sp.
GTGGATATGGCGGTGACGCATGTGATCCGTGGTGAAGACCATGTGGTGAACACGGCTGTGCAGATTGAGATTACGCGGGCGATTGGTGGCACGGTTCCGGCCTATGGGCATTATTCAATGTTGCTGGGCGCTGACGGCAAGGGGCTTTCTAAGCGCATAGGTTCGCTTTCGATTCAGTCATTGCGTGAGAGTGGCTTGGAATCTATGGCTGTGGTGTCCCATGCTGCCTTGCTTGGGACGTCTGATAATATTCATCCGTGTACGGATATTCAAGAATTGGTGGAAGGGTTTGATCTAGGCAAATTGAGCCGCGCTCCTGCCCGCTTTGATGAGGCGGAACTGGCGGGGCTGAATGCGAAGTTACTGCACATGACAACCTATTCCAAAGTGGCAAGTCATTTGAGCGGCATATCAGAGGAGATGTGGCTGGCAGTGCGCGGCAATATTGAAAAATTAGCAGAAGCAGCCCAGTGGCGCGATGTGATCAACATCGCTGCCAAATTTGATGTTGCAGCAGAAGATGTTTCATTCATCGCCAAGGCGCGGGAATTATTGCCCGTGGAGCCGTGGGATAACGGCACGTGGAAAGTTTGGACTGAGGCCGTGAAAGTGGCAACAGACCGCAAGGGCAAAACATTGTTCATGCCGCTGCGTCGAGCATTGACGGGGCTTGATCATGGGCCGGAACTGGCTGCGTTACTGCCGTTGATTGGGCGGCAGCGGGTGTTGGATAGGATGGCATAGATGTAAACATTTATGTTGACAAATTGAATGATACAGCCGATGATTGATTAATGAGGGAGCGAAGACTCCTGTATTTAATGGGAACACCCAGTCTCTGGGAGGAAACGTAAATGAAGACAGAGAAAGACGTTTACCTATGGAGAACCTTGTTTCATGAAATACACCGAATTCCGCCGCTGGCTGAAAAGGCAGGGCTGTACGTTTGAAACACATGAAGGTGGGAGTGGCCATATAAATGTCCGCTACCAAGGCAAGAAAACTCAGCTTCCCGCACATGGTGCGGGAAAAGATTTAAAGAAGGGCCTGGTTGAAGGCATTAAGAAGCAGCTTGGATTGAAATGATCAAATATCGCGTTAAGTTGGAAGATGATGAAGGAACATTTCTGGTTACAGCGCCGGATTTTCCTGAGGTCATCACTTTTGGCGAAACCCGTGAAGATGCTTTGCATTATGCTGTTGGCGCTTTCCGAGAAATGATTGCCGCCAAAATTCACGACAAAGAACCTATCCCAAAACCTTCACGCATCAAAGCGGGCGAACCCTTTATCACTTTGCCTTTGCAAACTGAAATGAAGATCAGGCTTTATGAAGCCCTGAATGAGAACGGCATGAAGAAGGCTGAATTGGCACGCATGTTGAATCTGCACCGCCAAGAAATCGACCGTCTGCTAGACTTCAAACAATCAACCAGCATTGGCAAGATTGAGGCTGCATTTGCGGCGCTGGGCAAGCAGCTTAAAATTGAGGTTGCCGACGCTCCTTAATCGGAGCAACATTCAATTATGATTTTAGTTGGCCAATATGACTCGC